>NZ_JAALEB010000184.1:0-2143 GCF_014145165.1 Dietzia sp. Cai40
CGGAGCCGGAGGACCTCGACGAGCACGTCACCGCACGGGGTCACCGGATGCTCGCCCACATCCCCAGACTCCGGCCCGTGCAGATCTCCGCCCTGGTGGAACGGTTCGGCTCGGTTCCGGCGCTGCTCGCCGCCGAGCAGACGGACTTCGCGGACGTGGAGGGTGTGGGCGCCCTGTGGGCCCGGCACGTGCGCCAGTGGCTCACCGGCCTCGGGTCGACCTAGCGGACGGCGTCCGCGGCGTCTGCCTCACATGCCAGTCGCGCCCGACACCCCGGACGGTCAGTCGCCCTCGACCACGTTGAAGGTGGCCGCCGGGCTGAAGACGTTCCCGACCAGCGCGTAGACCTGGTAGGCGCCCACCTCGACCGGGGTCCGATCGGCCTCCGAGCAGGCGCCCTCCGCGGACCGGCGGCCTGTCCAGTCGATCTGGCGGGGCTCGGGCTCACCGGGGCGGAGGTCGACCTCGTCGTCCTCGCGGGGGGTGGTGCAGTCGATGCTCGACCACACCTTGACGTTGGTGTCCAGGCGGTAGACCTCGAAGGACAGCGGCGCCTCGGAGAGGTCGCGGTCGCACGTGGTGTCCGAGGTGTTGAGGATGTTGACGAAGAACCGGACGTCCTCGCCGACCGGGACGTTGGGCTCGGCGGACCAGACCTCCAGGCTCAGGTCCTCGTCCGCGCACCGGCCGCGCGAGGCGCCGCCGTCATCCCGGGCGGTGGTCCCGGTGGTCGTGGTCTCCGAGGTGGTGGCCGCCTCGGCCGTGTCGACCTCGCCGCCGCCCGCCGACTCCTGGGTGTCCGTGCCGCTGTCCCTGGAGGCCAGGAACAGCGCCAGCACCACGGCCAGGACGGCGACGACCGCGATGGCGACGGCGGCGACGCGGCGACGCACATAGACTTCGCGCGGTAGGGAGCCCTGGGGTTCGTGCACGGGCCCAACTCTAGGGCCGAGCGGGCGCCGCACCGGATCCCCCTCGCGGCGTGTCCCTAGACCGCGATCATCTCCTCACCCGGACCGTGGGGGGTGTCCTCGACCTCCCCCAACGCGCTGCGCAGATACGCGCGCCCGTCCGAGAGCTTGTACGTCACACCGACGATCGCGAGCCGCCCCGCGTCGATCCGGTCACTGATGATCTTGGAGCGCTGCTGCAGGAGCTCGCCGGTCTCGAGGACGTGGCGCGCCTCGAAATCGTCGATGGTGCTGAGCCCCTCGCGGCGACCGTTGAGGATCGAGGGCGAGACCTTCTCCACCACGTCACGCAGGAACCCGGGCGGGATCTCACCGGTGTTGAGCGCGTCGACCGTGGCCTTGACGGCGCCACAGCTGTCGTGACCGAGCACCACGATCAGCGGGGTCTCCAGGACGTGGACCGCGTACTCGATCGAGCCGAGCACCGCCGAGTCGCTGATGTGGCCGGCGGTGCGGATCACGAAGAGGTCCCCGAGACCCTGGTCGAAGATGATCTCGGCCGCCACCCGGGAGTCCGAGCAGCCGAACAGGACGGCCTTGGGGTGCTGCGCCGCGACGAGCTTCTCCCGCCGCTCGGTATTCTGGCTGGGATGACGCATCTGCCCTTCGACGAATCGATGATTGCCGTCGCGGAGCGAGGCCCAGGCCTTGATGGGATCGGTATGAGGCATGGCTCATATTGTGCACACCCCGCTCCCGCGGAGACACGGTGACCTCCGTCGACACCTCCGCCCTGCTGTCCTGGTTCGACCGTGCGGGCCGCCCCCTCCCCTGGCGCGGCCCGGGTGTCGGCGCGTGGGAGATCCTGCTCTGTGAGGTCATGAGCCAGCAGACCCCCGTGGCACGGGTGGAACCGGTCTGGCGGGCGTGGCTCGAGCGGTGGCCCGGTCCGGCCGAGCTCGCCGCGGCGCCGGCCGCCGATGTGATCCGGATGTGGGGCAAGCTCGGCTATCCCCGCCGCGCCCTCCGACTGCAGGAGTGTGCCCTCGTCGTCGTCGACAGACACGACGGCGAGGTCCCCACCGACGTCGAGGCCCTGCTCGCGCTCCCGGGCGTCGGCGACTACACCGCCCGCGCGGTGGCGTGTTTCGCCCACGGCCAGCGCGTCCCGGTGGTCGACACCAACGTGCGACGGGTGGTCGCACGCGCGGTGGGCGGCGCGGCCGAGGCCG
>NZ_JAALEB010000185.1:0-6057 GCF_014145165.1 Dietzia sp. Cai40
CGGTGGCCACCCCCCTGCCGACGCCGCGGCTGGCGCCGGTGACCAGGGCGACGCGCGCGGTCACGAGTCGACCCCGGCGGTCGCGGCTGCCGTCTCGTCTCCGCGGACGGTGTGGACCTCGGGAAAGGTCACGGTCGCGCTGTCGAGGGAGCGCGTGATCGACCACCCCGGGGAGAACAGGCACTCGGCCATCACCCAGCGGCCGCTCTCCACCACGTAGACATCGGAGTACTCGCCGGTGGAGAGGGTCTCGGTGCCGTTCTCCCGGTCCACCTGACGGAACTGCAACGTCCAGGTGCCGGTGGCGCGCCGCGGCGCGCCCCCGTCCGCCGGGTCCTCGACAGCGATGGAGGGCATGAGGCCGTGGTGCATGTCGAGGATGCGGGGTCCGCCGTCGGAGGCGGTGGCCAGGGCGATCTGACGGAAGATCCCGACCATCGTGTCCGGGTCGGTGCGGCCGAGCGGGCCGAAGTCCAGGAGGCCGCCCTCGGCGACGAAGCACGCCCGGAACCCCTCCGGATCCTTGCCGTCGCAGGCCCGCCAGTACCGGTACTTGAGCTGCTCTATCGCCTGGCGGGCGCGGGATTCGTGCTCGAACTGCATGCGGGCCACGTTAGCCTAGTGGGCATGAGTCGAACACTGGTCGAGCTGTCCGATCGCTGGGACCTCCAGGACCTGGTGACCAGGTACGCGACCTGTATCGACGCCCGTGACTTCGACGGACTGGACAGGGTGTTCACCCCGGACGCCCGGGTGAGTTACGAGGCCTCGGGCGGCCCCGCGGACGACTATCCGGCGGTGCGCACCTGGCTGGCGGAGATGCTGCCGATCTTCGCCTCCACCCAGCACCTCATGGGCAATCTCGCGGTGACCCTGGACGGCGACACCGCGACCGGACGCTGCATGTGCTTCAACCCGATGGCCCTGCGGCCGGTGGAGGAGAAGGACCAGCAGGTGTTCTTCTACGGGCTCTGGTACGTGCTCGGGTTCGTCCGGACCGCAGAGGGCTGGCGGATCGACAGCCTCGCGCAGGAGCAGGCCTTCCACCACAACCTGCCCTGACGGACGACGGAGGGGCCCGCCACCCGGCGGTCCCCTCCGTGGTCCGGCGTCAGACGGTGCCGCAGGAGTCCGGGGCCGGCAGGCCGTGCACCCGGTCCATGAGGTAGCGCGCGTTGGTGGCGCGCTCGGCAAGCATCGGCAGGGCGTGGTCGACCACCAGCCCCGGCGCCAGAGCCGGTAGCTCCGCGGTACGCAGCTCCACCGTGGCGCCCCGGGCGCACCAGTCCCGGACCAGGTCGACCGCGGTGTCGTGGGGGACCACGTCGTCGTTCCGCCCGATCAGGACCATCGCGGGGACCGTGGGGGCCACGCGGCCGAGGTTGTAGCCCTCGAGGACCCGCAGGATCTCGGGCTCGGACCGGGCGGCGTCGGCCAGCGAGTTGCCGTGCGTGGTGAACTCGGTGGTCCGGCGCAGACCGTAGGCGAACGCGGTCTCGGCGACGCACTGCGTCGAGGTCACCTCGAGCATGCGCCTGCCCTCGTCGTTGAGCTGCCGGTCGAACGCCGGACGCAGCTCGGGGTGCACCTGCAGGATCCCGTTGATGGCGTACCCGACGGCCCCGGTGAGGACGCCACCGTCGACGCGGTCGAGGGTGCCGAGCATGTCCGACGGCGGGGCGCCCGCGGCGATCCCCACCAGGTTGAGGTCCGGTGCGTACTGGGGCTGCATCTCGGCGGCGGCCGCGGCCGCGCCTCCGCCCTGGGAGTACCCGCTCACGACCGTGGGGGAGTCGGGGGCGAGGTCGGTCCCGGACAAGCGCACCGCGGCCCGGGCGGCATCCAGGGCCGAGCGGCCCTGGGAGTCGCGGTTGACGTAGGGGTGGTGGCCGGGCGTGCCCAGCCCCTCGTAGTCGGTGACGACGACGGCGAAGCCTTCGGCGAGCATCGAGTACGCGTCGATCAGCGAGTACCCGGCCGCCATCGAGAGCGGGGCCGTCCGGGCGCTGAGCCCGACCTCCATGGACTTCGAGGGCGCGCACTGGTCGCCCTGACCCTGCGTGCCGGGCGTGACCACGGCGAGCGGTCGCGGGCCGGGACCGGTCCACGGGGCCTTGGGCTGGAGGTAGGTGCCGGTGACGGCGACGGGCCCGCCCGCCGCGCCGGTCGAGCGATACATGATCCGCTGGGCGTCGGCGGACAGGGCACCGCCCGCGACGAGGTCCGGGACGCTCGGCGTGATGACCATGGGCTCGCTGCGGATCACCGTGCCGGGAATCGCGGGCAGCTGCGCCGGTGGGGTGTAGAACGCCGTCCGGTCCGGGGCGTTGGACGAACCGTGGTCGGACGAACCCTGCGCGGCGGCCTCCGGGGCCGCGCCGGTCGCGAGAGCCGGAGCCAGGGCCACGACCAGTCCGAGCGCGAGCGCCCCGGCGAGAGGGGACAGGCCGCGGGTGGCGGCCCGGTCCGGTGACGGTGATCCCACGTGTACTCCAGTATCGGTGCTGGCGGAACGACTCTGCGCGCATGCCGCGGTGGACAAAACTATAACGTGTGTCCGTTCTAGTGGTGGGGCACGTCACTTCCGGGCCGGACGTCAGGGTTCGGTGCACCGGTGTCGAATCGGTGGCCGGTGTCGGAGGGCGCTGTTACCGTGACGCCGTGCAGAACGACGTGCTCATGTGTTGGCGATGCGAACCCCGGTGGATCCGCGCCGCTCACCTCGCCCACCCCGCCTCGGCGTAGGACGCGCGTCACGGACCCACCGGGAACGGGTGGGCCGATCATCAGTCGGGAGCACGGTCCACACCGGACCACGGTTCGGCCCAGCGAGGACCACGGCCGAGACCGGCCCATCCCGACCTGATCGAGGAGAACGTCCAGGTGACCGCAAGTCCCCGAACCATCCACCTACCGCTGTCGGAATCGGACGTCCTGGTGAGCGCGCGCTCGCTGGCGGAGTACACCGACATGTTCAGCCTCGACGACGCGGACCTGGGTGGGCGGATCGTCGACTGCCCGGGCGGGGCGGCCAGCGCGGTGGCGGAGATCTGCGCGGCGGGCGGGGACGCGATCGCGGTGGATCCGCAGTACGCGCTCGGTGGCGGCGACCTGCGGGAACGGGTCCTGGCGGACCTGGATCGATCCCTGGCCCACTTCCACTCCCGGGACCTCGACTACGACTGGGACGTCCGGGGCGGCGTGGTCGGTCACGAATCCGTCCGCCGGACCGCGGCGGAGTCGATGCTCGCCGACCTCGAGGTCGCGCCCGGGAGGTACGTCGCCGGCGCTCTCCCGGATCTACCCCTGGCCTCCGACTCGGCCGACCTCGTCCTGTGCTCCCACCTTCTGTTCACCTATGCGGACAGGATGAGCACGGCCGACCATGTCGACGCGATCGTCGAGATGGCGAGGGTCGCCCCGGAGGTCCGCATCTACCCGCTGGTCGACCATTCGGGCACTCCCCTGCCCGAGCTGGTCCGCAGCGTGATCGCCAGGCTCAAGAAGGAACGGCTCACCAGTCGCATCGAGCCCGTCGTCCGGCCGTTCCAGTTGGCGGCCACCACGCGGTTGGTGGTGGAGCGGACCACCAACCGGCGACCCTGACGCCGGGTCCGTGCTCAGCCGGGCGTGAGACGCAGGACCTGCTGCCCGGTGAACGGGGAGGTCTCGACGCTGGTGAGCAGGGGCTGCGGCCCGCCCACCTCGAGGGCCTGGCCGGGCTGGAACACGGTGCCCGAGCCCAGCGAGTACGCGACCAGGTCGCACATCTGCCCGTAGAGGGCGCCCGGGGGCCCGGCGACGTCGAGCCGTTCCATGTCCAGTCGGCCGAAGCGCCCGAGCCCGCTGGTGTAGACGCACGAGGTGGTCTCGGACTGCATGCCCGCCCGCACCCCGACGAGGGCGGGCACCGGGAGCGGGTTGCCGGCGACGAGATCGCGGTAGGGGCCGGCCGGCAGGGTGGTGGCCGCGCCGCCCACGCTCACCGCGATCGCGCCGGGCAGGGCGGTCAGGGCGGCGGCCACCGTGGCCACCGCGAGTTCGCACCGGAGCGTCTCGAGCCTGGGGTCCAGGTACTCGGGTTCGCCCGGTTCGCCGTCGTCGCCTGTCGGGCCGAGGCGGAAGGCGGCCACGACGACCTGGGAGCGATGCGTGTCCACCACGCTCTCCCCGCCGTTCCAGATGGCCAGGTTCTCGGTGTAGCGGGACGCCTCGCCGTCGGCCACCGGGAGGTCGAGCGGGGTGGCGACGACCGTGACGTCCTCGACCGACACGCCGGTCGCGGGATCGTCGTCCGTCCCGGGATCGACCTCGTAGGAGCCCTCGAAGATCTCGGCGAGGAGGTCGCCGACCTCGGCGTGGCCTGGTGCGGGACGGTCGAGCAGGACGATCGCGACCGGGGTGCTCTTCCAGGACAGGTCCTCGCCGGTGCGCGGATCCACGGTGGGCTGTTCCGCAGAGGGCTGTTCCGCGGCGGGCTGGTCGGGCTGCGGCGACTCGCTCATGCCCCGAGGCTAGCGGGTCAGTTGAGCAGGAAGTCGATCACCAGGCGCTCGAACTTGTCCTTCTGTTCGATCATCGCCCAGTGCCCGCAGCGCGAGAAGGCGTGGAGCTCGGCGCGGGGGAGCTGCCGGAACGCGAAGTGCGCCTGCTCGTAGGGCAGCATGCGGTCGTCGCGGCCCCAGATGAGCAGCGTCTCCTGGCGGATTTGGGAGGCCCGCGCGTAGAGCGGCGTGTAGGCGTTCTCGGGCTTGAGGATCGATCCGAAGATGGCGTACATCCGCTCGACGGCCCCCGGGGCGGTGGCGGCCTCGGTCCGCGCGCGGATCAGCTCGTCGGAGACGACCTTCTTGTTGCCCACCATCGTGTCGACCCACGCGGCCATGGACTCGTCGGAGGGCGAGGCCAGGAAGTCGAACAGGCGCCGCGAGCCCTCGCTGGGCTCGGGGGTGAACAGCGGTGCCGCCAGGCCGCCGGGGCCCATGAGCGCCATTTTGCGGACGCGGCCGGGGTGGGCCAGGGCGGTCTCGCAGGCGACGTTGCCGCCCATCGAGTTGCCGATGATGTCGACCTTCTCGATGCCCTTGGCCTCACAGAACGCGTCGATCGCCTCGGCGGCGATCAGGGGGTAGGCCTTCTCCCACTCCAGGTCCGAGCTCCTGCCGAAGCCCGGCATGTCCAGCAGGATCGTGTGGAATCGCTCGGCGAAGACGGGGAAGTTGCCGGAGAAGTTGGACCACGCGGTGACGCCCGGGCCGGAACCGTGGAGGAACAGGACCGGGACCGTGCTCTCCGGCTCGGTCACGCTCTGCTCCCCCGCCTCGTGGAAGTGCAGCTCGAAGCGGCCGGCGGTGAGGGTCCTGCTGGTGGACTCGAAGTCGAGAGAGCTCATGGGAGTCACGATACTAGAACACGTTCTAGAGTCGGGCGCCTCGGCCGAAATGCGGGCGGCGTCGAAATTAAGTCAGCCGCGCGGGGAGTCCCTGAACATCCCCGCGCGGCGATGGCGAGGACTCTACTCGGAAATTCTCATGTGACAAGTAGGTAACGATTGTGGATTACGTCACATCGTTGATGTGGCGTCGACCGGCTCCTGCCGCGCCCGATGTGGAACGGCATGTTGACGGCGTGTCCAACTGCGGGATTCTGCTCAGCCCATCACCCGGTTCAGGAACGCGGTGGCGTCCGGCGTCGCCGCATAGACCGTCCCGCTGTGGTCCCTGTCCGGATAGACGTGCAACTCGAGTGGCTGGCGGTTCAGGGTCATCTCCGCCGCGAGGGACAGCGCGGAGGGCGCGGGCACGTCCAGGTCGAGCAGGCCCTGGCCCAGGAAGACCGGGCGGTCGTACCCGGTGGCCGGGGTCCCCATGTACCGCTGGAGATGGCCGAAGACGTCCGGGATGTCCCTGACCGGCCGGGTGAGCGCCTGGGAGATCTGGAAATCGCCCACCGCCGCGCGCATGTCCTCGTAACAGAGCTGCTCGGCGGAGTCGACCATCTCACGGCCCCGCGGGGTGAGGAACCGGTCGAGCTCGAACTCGGGGTGCTGGTCACGCA
>NZ_JAALEB010000186.1:0-5859 GCF_014145165.1 Dietzia sp. Cai40
CTCGGCGGCGGCCGCGTACACCGAGGCAGCGGTGAAGCCGAGCTCGCGACCGAATTTCAGCACCGCCGCGATCATGAGCCCGCGCTGGCGCTCGTTGTGGGTGATCCGCGGCATGACCAGCTCGAAGTACTCGCACGTGGAGCGGACGAGCTGCACGGTCTCCTGCAGGGACAGGCCCTGACCGAGGCCCTTGGGTAGAAGCTTGAACCCCGCGATCGTGTCGGTGTGCGGGGCCTCGGGGTTGCGCATCCAGGTGACGAAGTCGCGCACGGCGCTCTGGATGATCAGCTGGATCTCCGCCCGTTGGTCGGCGGACAGCCCGGCGAAGAACGGCAGGTCCTCCTCGAGGGACCGGACCGCTTCCGTCGACAGGGTCCCCGAGTACCGGGTGATGCGCTTGAGTAGCGCATCCGAGACCGGTCGCTGATCCGGAGCCCTCGCGGATCGGCGCCGTGACGGCTGTACGGTCTGTGGCCCGGCCCCCGCCGCGGGTCCGGTCGTCTCGGTCACGCCACCCCGGGATCCGTCGTGGGCTCGGGCGCCGCCATGACGTCGTCGATCTTGTACAGGCGGGCCGCCTCGAGCAGGGTGCGCTTCTCGAGGCTGCCCTCGCGGACCAGCCCGGCGAGGACCGCGACGATGATCGATTCGGCGTCGGTGTTGAAGAAGCGACGCGCAGCCGGTCGGGTGTCGGAGAACCCGAATCCGTCGGTGCCCAGGACGGTGAAGTCACCGGGGACCCATCCGCGGATCTGGTCCGGCACCGCCTTCTGGTAATCGCTCACGGCGACCTTCGGTCCCTCGCTGCCTTCGAGAGATGCGGTGACGAACGGGGTCCGGGCATGCTGATCCGGGTGTCGGAGCTCGTGGCGTTCACACTCGTAACCGTCCCGTGCCAGTTCGTTCCACGAGGTGGCCGACCAGAGATCGGCGGCCACGTCCCACCGCTCGGCCAGGGTCTTCTGGGCTTCGGCGGCCGCGTACATCGCGACACCCGAGGCGAGGATCGAGGCCTTGTGCGCGCCCTTCTCGGCCTTGCGGAAGAGGTACAAGCCCCGGAGCAGGGCGTCGGAGTCCAGATCCTCGGGCTCCGGCGGCTGCGGGACGGGCTCGTTGTAGAGGGTGATGTAGTACGACACGTTGCGGTCGATCCCGTCGGTGTCGTTCTCATGGGCGGCGCCCGGCCCGTACATCCGCTCGATCCCCGCGCGCATGATGTGGGCGAGCTCGAAACCCCATGCGGGGTCGTACGAGATGATCCCCGGGTTGGTGGCGGCGAGAAGCGGTGAATGGCCGTCCATGTGCTGCAGCCCCTCACCGGTGAGGGTGGTTCGGCCGGCGGTGGCGCCGAGCAGGAACCCGCGGGCGAGCTGGTCGGAGGCCGCCCAGATGGCGTCGCCGGTGCGCTGGAAACCGAACATCGAGTAGAAGATGTACAGCGGGATCATGGGCTCACCGTGGGTCGCATACGCGGTGCCGGCGGCGGTGAACTCGGCCACCGACCCGGCCTCGCTGATCCCCTCGTGCATGATCTGGCCCGTCTTGGACTCCTTGTAGCTGAGCATGAGGTCGTGGTCGACGGAGGTGTAGTTCTGCCCGTGCGGGTTGTAGATCTTCAGGGTGGGGAACCACGAGTCCATCCCGAAGGTCCGCGCCTCGTCCGGGATGATCGGGACCAGACGATCGCGTAGCGACTCGTCCCGCATGAGCTCCTTGCAGGTGCGGACCAGGGCCATCGTGGTGGCGACCGACTGCTTTCCCGAACCCTTGCGGAGCGAGGCCAGGGAATCGATGTCCGGGACGGAGAGCGGGGTGAAGGTCTGGCGCCGCTCGGGCACGTGCCCGCCCAGCGCGTTCCTCCGCTCGAGCATGTAGCGGATCTCCGGCGAGTTGGGCCCCGGGTTGTAGTACGGGGGCAGCGTCGGGTCGGCCTCCAGTTCCTCGTCCGTGATGGGGATGAGCTGCTTGTCGCGGAACAGCTTGAGGTCGTCCAGCGTCAGCTTCTTCATCTGGTGCGCGGCGTTGCGTCCCTCGAAGTTCTGGCCCAGACCGAAACCCTTGACCGTGTGCGCGAGGATCACCGTGGGCTGACCGGTGTGCTCGAGCGACGCCTTGTAGGCGGCGTGGATCTTCCGGTAGTCGTGCCCGCCGCGGCGGAGGGCCCAGATCTCGTCGTCGGTCATGTCCTCGACGAGCTTGGCCGTGCGGGGGTCACGACCGAAGAAGTGCTCGCGGATCCAGGCGCCGTCATTGGCGCGGAACGTCTGGTAATCACCGTCCGAGACGGAGTTCATGAGGGAGACGAGCGCGCCCTCGGTGTCCTTCTCGAACAGCGCGTCCCACTCGCGGCCCCACACGACCTTGATGACGTTCCATCCGGCGCCCCTGAAGTACGACTCCAGCTCCTGGACGATCTGCCCGTTGCCGCGGACCGGGCCGTCGAGGCGCTGGAGGTTGCAGTTGATGACGAAGGTCAGGTTGTCGAGCGCGTCGTTCGCGGCCACCTGCAGGGCTCCGCGCGAGTCGACCTCGTCCATCTCACCGTCGCCGAGGAACGCCCACACGTGCTGCTGGGAGGTGTCTTTGATCCCGCGGTTGTGCAGGTAGCGGTTGAACCGCGCCTGATAGATGGCGTTCATGGGCCCGAGGCCCATCGACACCGTGGGGAACTCCCAGAACTCGGGTAGGCAGCGGGGATGGGGGTAGGAGGGAAGTGAGCGTCCGGGGTGGCTCTTCTCCTGCCGGAACCCGTCGAGGTCGTGCTCGCGGAGGCGACCCTCGAGGTAGGCGCGTGCGTACATGCCGGGTGAGGCGTGCCCCTGGAAGAAGATGTGGTCACCACCCCCGGGGTGGTCCTTGCCGCGGAAGAAGTGGTTGTAGCCGACCTCGTACAGCGGGGCCGCGCCCGCGTAGGTGGAGATGTGGCCGCCCACACCGATGCCGGGCCGCTGGGCGCGGTGGACCATGATGGCCGCGTTCCAGCGGATCCAGCGCCGGTAGGTGCGCTCCACCGACTCGTCGCCCGGGAACTCGGGTTCGAGGCTGGTGGGGATCGTGTTGACGTAGTCCGATGAGGTGAGAGCCGGAAGGGGAACCCGCTGCTTGGAGGCGCGCTCGAGGAGCCTGAGCATGAGGTAGCGCGCCCGCTCGGGGCCCGCCTCCGCGAGCATGCCGTCGAGGGAGTCCATCCACTCCTGCGTCTCCTCGGGGTCCGAGTCCGCGAGATAGGACGCGACCCCCTCCCGGAGGACCGGCACGTTGGTGGGTGCGGAACCATCTCGGGTGCCTACGGTCTCGGTCATGCGTCTCGTCCTCACTTCTGCGATACGTACAGCGGCGACCCGGTGGGGTCACCACACATGTCGGGGTGCAGTGTCCGGTCGACCGCACGCGCCGCGGGTGTGTGGCGGATGGCGAGGTCGACCGGCCACGGGCCGTCGTCGGCCCATGACTTCCTCTGATTGTGCCCCAAAGCGTGATGCGCGACACGGGGCTGCGCTCTGACCGCCCAAATAGGCGGTAGTCGTTTCCCGTGGGAGGGTGCGCGGGTAGTGTTCCGTGTCAGCGAAAGACCAAGACGAACGAAGTCGGATACGAGGGAGGAACACCACGGTGGTCGCCGCGGCGAACCAGCAGGACGGGGCGGATCAGATTGCTGGTCAGCTCGAACTGACGAAGGACATGCTCGTTCAGGAGGTCGGATGGGATTCCGACTGTGACGAGTCGATCAGTGAGGCCGTCGAGGACGCCGTCGGGTCGGAGCTGCTGGAGGAGGACACGGACGAGATCGTCGACGCGGTACTGCTCTGGTGGCGCGACGGCGACGGCGACCTGGTGGACAGGCTCATGGACGTCGTGACCCCGTTGGCGGAGGAGGGTTCCGTGTGGGTCCTCACCCCCAAGACGGGGAACGACGGCCACGTGGAGCCCTCGGTCATCGCCGAGTCGGCCCAGACCGCCGGGATGCTCCAGACCCGCACCGCGGCCCTGGGGGACTGGGCGGGAAGCCGCCTGGCGCTGCGGAAGAACAGCATTCCGCGGAAGTAGAACGACGTTCCGCGGTTGTGATCGCACCCCCCGGGGGTGCTCGGCCGCCCGGCGGTCGGGCACCAGAACCGGGATGAGTTGATCTCACGAACACCGGCACCGGAGGTGCCGGTGTTCTCTCATGCACCGTGCGGGCACGCGGGACCGGAGCCGTGTCCGGGCGCCCTGTCGGTCGGCCGCCCGGTCGCCGGTCAGCCGTCCGGTCCGAGCAGGACGACCCCGCCGGACACCGACTGGGCGGGCCCCGGCAGCGGAACGCGGTAGGGGCGCCGGTCCTCGCCGGCGTACGGGGCAGCCCGGAGGCCGCCGCCCCAGGCCCACAGGTTTCCCGTCCGGTCGATCCCGTACGACGAGGCACCTGAGGCGCCGATCCACTCCATCGGCGCCACGCCGACCACCTGCTGCGGCGAGGCGGTGGAGGTGTCCTCGGAGTCCCCGTCGCCGAGCATCCCGGAGACGGTGCGTCCCCACGCCCAGACGTGCCCGTCGGCATCCCGCGCGAGCGCGAAATCGTTTCCGCCGGCCACCTGGACGATGTCGGTCAGCCCCTCGATCCTGACCGCCCGCGGGCTCTGACCTCCACGCGGTTCGACGCCCAGCAGTCCGTGGACGTTGTTGCCCCACGCGCACACCTCTCCGGTGCTGGTGGCGATGACGGCGGCCCCTCCCGGGTTGGCCACGCTGACGGCACCGGGGACGTCCCGGATCGTGCGGACCAGCGTCCCGTCCGGCTCGCCGATCACCTGGGTGAGATTGATCCCCCACCCCTGCACCCTGCCGTCGGAGCGCAGGGCGAGGACGTTGAGTTGCCCGTCGGCCACCTCGATCACGTTCTCGACCTTGGGGACCGGGCCCGGGGTGGGCTGCTGACGCTCGGCTCCGCGGTGGCCCCCGCTCGCGATGAACGAGTCGCCCCATGCGGTCACGGATCCGTCGGAGTGGGTGGCGAGGACCGCTCCACCGACCGCCGCCACGGAGGTGGCGTCCCGGACGCCGGGCACCTTCTGTGGCAGCGCCGCCGCGGGCCCGGCGGGCGTGCCGGCGAGGAGCCCCCGGTGATCCTCTCCGATCACGGAGACGGTGCCGTCAGGGTGGACCGCGGCCAGCACGGGGCCGGCATCCGCCACGGAGACGACGTCCTCCCATCCCCGGATCGGGCCCGGCGGGATCGAACTGCGGACGACACCGCCGAGGAGGACGGCCTGTCCCGGAACCCGCGGCGCGGGGGCGGGGGACGCCGAGGAGTCGGGACACTGCGGGGCGGTGAGCAGCGCGCGGTCGGCGGCGCTGCACCCGGTCGCCCCGGTCAGCGCCAGCGAGAGCGCGATGGCCGAGCCGACGGTCCTCCGGTGGTTCGTCATGGGGGGATTCTGCGGCGGAGACGGACGGTTGTCCAGAGGTTTCCCGACCGGTGTCGCGCCGAGTGGATCCGCCGTCGCCACCCTTCGGGGCGGAGGCGCCCCGACAGGTCACCCCGGGGTCCACCGCCCCGGGGGGTGGGATAATCTGTCGCACACCGTCCCGCACGCCGAGGCGGTGTTCTCGCGCGCGTAGCTCAGCGGTTAGAGCTCTGGTCTTACACACCAGCGGTCGGGGGTTCGAGTCCCTCCGCGCGCACTCATGAACAGGCATCTGCTCCGAGCGCTCGGGACGGCGTTGGGCTTTGCCGCGGACGCCGCGTTCGCGGACCCCGGCCGGTGGCATCCCGTGGCGGGTTTCGGCGGCTGCGCGGCGGCGCTGGAGCAGGTACTCCTCCCGGACACCGGCCTCGACGGCGAGACAGGCCTCGACGGCGAGACAGGCCTCGACGGC
>NZ_JAALEB010000187.1:0-17786 GCF_014145165.1 Dietzia sp. Cai40
TCGAGGCCCACCGCGAGCCGGTGGGCGGTGGCCCGGGGGAGTCCGGTGCGCTCGCAGAGGTCGGCCAGGACGCACGGCTGCTCGGCCACCGCGTGGAGCACCGTCATGGCTTTGTCGAGGACTCCGATCCCGCTATACTGTCTCACAGTTCGACTATAGCGTCCTACATGGTGAGAATCCATCGGTTCGACACCCGGGCGTGGACTGGAGGCGTGATGAGTGTGACACCGTCCGGAGGTGCCCGGGGCCGAACCCTGGCGGAGAAGGTCTGGGACGACCACGTGGTGGTCAGGGGCGAGGGGGAGGGCGAAGCCCGTCAGCCGGACCTCATCTACGTCGATCTCCACCTCATCCACGAGGTCACCAGCCCGCAGGCCTTCGACGGACTCCGGCTGGCGGGCCGCGGCCTGCGCCGTCCGGACCTCACCCTGGCGACCGAGGACCACAACGTCCCGACCGACATCGTCGGCGGGGCCGTCAACCTCATCGCCGACCGCGTCTCACGGACCCAGATCGAGACGCTGCGCACCAACTGCGAGGAGTTCGGGGTCCGGGCGTACCCGATGGGTGACCCGGGGCAGGGCATCGTCCACATCATCGGGCCCCAGCTCGGCCTGACCCAGCCCGGCATGACCGTCGTGTGCGGAGACTCGCACACCTCGACCCACGGAGCGTTCGGCTCCATCGCGATGGGTATCGGGACGTCCGAGGTCGAGCACGTCATGGCCACCCAGACACTGTCGCTGCGGCCGTTCAGGACCATGGCCGTCACCGTCACCGGCGAACTGCAGCCGGGGGTCTCCGCCAAGGACCTCATCCTGGCCGTGATCGCCCAGATCGGGACGGGCGGGGGTCAGGGGCACATCATCGAGTACCGCGGCGAGGCCATCGAGAAGCTCTCGATGGAGGCGCGGATGACCATCTGCAACATGAGCATCGAGGCCGGCGCCCGGGCCGGGATGATCGCCCCGGACCAGACCACTTACGACTACCTGAAGGGGCGGCCGCACGCCCCCGCCGGGGAGGAGTGGGACGCCGCCGTCGAGTACTGGACCGGCCTGCGGACCGACGATGACGCGGTGTTCGACACCGAGGTGGTGATCGACGGCTCCGCCCTCACCCCGTTCGTCACCTGGGGCACCAACCCCGGCCAGGGTGTGCCCCTCGGGTCCACCGTCCCGCACCCGGAGTCCTTCGGGGACGAGAGCGACCGTGTCGCCGCCGAGGGTGCGCTCGAGTACATGGACCTCGAGGCCGGCACCCCGTTGCGCGATGTCCCGGTGGACGTGGTCTTCGTGGGCTCGTGCACCAACGGGCGTATCGAGGACCTCCGGACCGTGGCGGAGATCATCGACGGCCGCGCGGTCGCCGAGGGTGTCCGGATGCTGGTCGTCCCGGGATCGATGCAGGTGCGCCAGCTCGCCGAGCAGGAGGGCCTGGACAAGGTGTTCACCGCGTTCGGCGCCGAGTGGCGTCAACCGGGGTGCTCCATGTGTCTCGGGATGAACCCGGACTCACTCGAGCCCGGCCAGCGCTGTGCCTCGACCTCCAACCGCAATTTCGAGGGCCGCCAGGGCAAGGGTGCCCGTACCCATCTCGTCAGCCCGGCGGTCGCCGCGGCCACGGCCGTCGTCGGCCGCCTGGCCTCGCCCGCCGATCTCGAGCCCGCGAAGGGGGCCTGATCATCATGGAGCCGATCACCACCCACACCGGCATCGGGGCGCCGTTGCACCGGTCCAACGTGGACACCGACCAGATCATCCCCGCCGAGTACCTCAAGCGCGTCACCCGCACCGGTTTCGAGGACGGACTGTTCTCGTCCTGGCGAGCGAACGAACCCGACTTCGTCCTCAACCGTTCCCCGTACGACCGCGCCTCGGTGCTCGTGGCGGGTCCGGACTTCGGCACCGGCTCGTCGCGCGAGCACGCGGTCTGGGCCCTGAAGGACTTCGGCTTCCGCGTCGTCATCTCCTCGCGCTTCGCCGATATCTTCCGCGGCAACTCCGGCAAGTCCGGACTGGTGGCCGCGCAGGTCGAGCAGCAGAACGTCGACCTGCTGTGGAAGATCATGGACGAGCGTCCGGGCCTCGAGTTGACCGTCGACCTGGGGACCCGGACCGTGACCGCGGGGGACGTGACCGTCCCGTTCGAGATCGACGACTACACCCGCTGGCGCCTCATGGAAGGTCTCGACGACATCGGGCTCACCCTCCGGCAGGCCGATGCGATCGCGGAGTTCGAGCAGCGCAGGCCGACCTTCAAGCCCGTCACCACGCTGCCCGGTCGCGGCTGACCGACCGGGCACCTGGCGGCTGACCGACCGGTCCGGAGTCACGTCCGGAACGCTCCCCGTGACGGCAACGTGTGAGTATGCTTATATTTCGTATGACGCGGTGCTCTGCCGCGTCGGCGTACTCACCCTAAGGGGGATCCCTCGTGAACAAGGCCGACCTGATCGCCGAGCTGGCGGAACGGATGGACGGAGACCAGCAGCTCGCCACCGAGGCGCTGGAGAACACTCTCGACATCATCGTGCGGGCGGTGGCGGCCGGAGAGTCCATCACCATCATGGGATTCGGCATCTTCGAGAAGCGCGCACGCGCGGCGAGGGTCGCGCGCAACCCGCACACCGGTGAGTCCATCCCCGTCCCACCCACGTATTCGCCGGCGTTCCGGCCCGGGCAGTATTTCAAGTCCGTCGTCCAGGGCACCGAGACCCTCCCCGAGGGTCGCCTCGCCGCCAAGCGGTCCAGTTCGCACCAGTCCTTCGGCGGTGTCGGGAAGAACGGTGTCAACCACCGCGACAAGGTCAGCTGAGCGCCTGCCTCACCGCACGGGGAGCGGGCTCGGGTAGTAGTCGGCGAACACCAGGGTCCCACCGTCGAACCCCAGCCCCCAGGCGCCGGACTTCTTGGTCGAGGTGTCCCCCACGTCGATACCGGCACGTTCGGCCAGGTCGCCCAGGAGGCCGGGGATCGCGGTCCCCTGAGAACTCACCGCTGCCACCCCGTCGCCGCCGGCGATCTCGAGGAGGCGGGCGCGGGCGGCGGCGGGATCGTCGAGGTACGCCTCGTCGCTCAGAACCGGCTCGGGTGTGACCCCGACCCCGAGCTCGTCGGCGAGTGGGGCCAGGGTCTGCTCACACCGCACCCGGGGGGCACTGTGGAGCCTCCGGACGCCGAACGCCCTGAGCATCGGGACCAGGAGTTCTGCCTGGGTGCGTCCGGCCTTGTCGAGCGGGCGCGACGAGTCGTCACCACTCCATTCCGAGCGGCTCCCCGCCTTGGCGTGTCTGACCAGCAGGAGGACAGAATCCACGGGCCGGGCCGCGGCGAAGCGCGTCAGGATCTTGCGGTCCAGTGCGTACGAGACCAGTTCCTTGGCCTCGTCGACCGGGAGCCACCGGATGTCGTCGACCTCGGAGTTGGGCTCGAAGCCACCCCCGGACGCGAGCGCGGACCAGTAGGTGACCTCCTTCCGGGTGTTCTCCTTGAGCGGGTACGCGGTGGTCCCGATCCTGGACTCGAGAGCCGCGGAGAACCCCGTCTCCTCCGCGATCTCGCGCACCGCGGTGACGGGCAGCGACTCACCGGGATCGACCTTGCCCTTGGGCAACGACCAGTCGTCGTACCGGGGGCGGTGGACCACGGCGCAGCGGGCGGACCCCCCGTCCATGCGGTACAGGACGGCCCCGGCCGCGGGGACCACCCGGACGCTGGTCCGGCCGCCGTTCGACTTCCTGCTCATCGGTCCCGGAACCCCGCGTGGACGGAGGCCATGCGCTCCTGGTGGTCGACCGAGTCGGACCGGTCCCCGGGGGCGGGCATCCGCGCCCACGAGGCGTCAGGCCTCAGATGGAAGCTGCGCGTGGCCGGGTCGAGGGCGGAGTCGAAGATGCGGTGGATCTGACCCTTGAGCCGGGGGTCGGTGACGGTGGTCATCACCTCGACCCGGCGGTCGAGGTTCCGGTGCATCATGTCGGCGCTGCCGATGAGCACCTCGTCCGCCCCGCGGAAGTTGAGGATCCGCGAGTGCTCGAGGAAGCGTCCGAGGATCGAGCGGACGTGGATGTTCTCGCTGAGCCCGGGGACACCGGCGCGCAGGGCACAGATCCCGCGGACCACGATGTCGACCTGCACGCCCGCCTGCGAGGCCCGGTAGAGGGCGTCGATGATCTGCTCGTCGACCAGCGCGTTGGCCTTGAGCCGGATCCCCGCCTCGCGACCCTCGGCCGCGAAGCCGATCTCGCGGTCGATCCGCTCGATGATCCCCGAGCGGATCCCCTCGGGGGCCACGAGCAGTCGTCGGTACTTGGAGACGTTGGAGAACCCGGTGAGGTGGTTGAACAGGTCCGTCAGATCGGACACGACCTCCTCGTCCGCGGTGAACAACCCCACGTCCTCGTACAGGCGGGCCGTCTTGGGGTTGTAGTTCCCGGTGCCGATGTGGGCGTAACGCTGTAGCCGGTCGCCCTCCTTCCGGACCACCAGGCAGGTCTTGCAGTGTGTCTTGAGTCCCAGCAGGCCGTACACCACGTGGACACCGGCCTGTTCGAGCTCTCGCGCCCAGCGGATGTTGTTCTGCTCGTCGAAGCGGGCCTTGATCTCCACCAGTGCGACGACCTGCTTGCCTGCCGCCGCGGCGTCGACGAGAGCGTTGACGATGGGGGAGTCGCCGGAGGTCCGGTACAGGGTCTGTTTGATCGCCAGCACGTTCTCGTCCGCAGCAGCCTGTTCGATGAACCGCTGGACGGTGGTCGCGAACGAGTCATACGGGTGCTCGACGAGGACGTCGCCCTCCTGGAGGGACGCGAAGATGTTCCGGGCGGTCTCACGCTCACCGAATGCCGGGGGGGTGGCGGGGACCATCGCCGGATCCTTGAGGTCGGGCATGTCCAGGCCGTGGATCTGCCACAGTCCCGTCAGATCGAGCAGTCCCGAGAACCGGATCACGTCCTCGGAGTCCACGTCGAGTTCGTGCTGGAGGATCCGGAGCATCCGCGGCGTCATGTCCTCGGCGATCTCCAGCCGCACGGCGGAGCCGAAGCGGCGGCGGGCGAGCTCGCGCTCGAGCGCCTGCAGCAGGTCCTCGTCACGGTCCTCCTCGACCTCCATGTCCGCGTTGCGGGTCACGCGGAAGACGTGGTGCTCGACCACCTCCATGCCCTGGAACAGGTCGCCGAGGTGGGCCGCGATGATCTCCTCGGCGGGCACGAACGAGTACTCGTCCTCCGCGTCCCGGGCGACCCTGACGAACCGGGGCACGTTGTGGGGGATCTTGACCCGGGCGAAGTGCTCCTGCCCCGAACCGATGTCGCGGATGATCACCGCGAGGTTGAGGCTGAGTCCGGAGATGTAGGGGAAGGGGTGCGCCGGGTCGACGGCGAGCGGTGTGAGGACGGGGAAGATCGAGTTCCTGAACAGCTCCGCCAGGGAGAACCGCTCGTCGGCGGTGAGCTCGCCCCAGGGCAGGATCCGGATCCCGTGTTGCTCGAGTTCGGGTCTGATCTCGTCGTGGAACAACCGGGTCTGCTCGTCGCAGAGCTCGCGGGTCCGGACACTGATCCGGCCGAGCTGCTCGGCGGGCGTCTGGCCGTCGGCGGATCTGACCGACAGACCCGTCTTGTCGCGGCGCTTGAGGCCGGCCACCCGCACCATGTAGAACTCGTCGAGATTCGACGCGAAGATCGCGAGGAACTTGGCCCTCTCGAGTAGCGGCAGGTCCTTCTCGCCCGCCAGGGCCAACACTCGTGCGTTGAAGTCGAGCCAGCTGAGTTCTCGGTTGAGGTAGCGGTCACGGGGTCGGGGGAGTTGCTCGAGCACGGGGTCGTCTGCGGTCACCGGACCATTGTGGCCGATACCCCGGCGGAGTGAGCACGTTGACTCACGGAGGGGGTCCTCAACACCGCCGCGGTGGCCTCACCCACGGCGCGTCCGGTCAGTGCCAGGACGTCCTCGGGGGTGTCGACGTCGCGACCGGCCGCGCCCGAGGGATCGGCCCCGCCGAGCGGGACGGCACCACCCTCGGACAGGTGTCGGGCGGCGGAGTCGGGCCCGAACCGGGGCACGCGCACGCCGGCCGGACCGGTCCAGAACGCCATGGTCGTCCCGGCGCCACGATGGTCGGGGACGATCGAATGCGGGTGCCGGGAGGCCGCCGTGAGCACCCGGGCGAGCTGGGGCGCCGCGAGTTCGGGCAGATCAGCGGTCACCACGCCCACCGGGCCGGGTACGCCGTGGATCGCCTCGGTGAGCGCCGCGTTGAGCGGATCGCCGTCCGGCCGTCCCGGCGCGTCGACCGGTTCCGGGACGATCTCGACCGTCAGGAGGCGGGCGAGCGCCGCCACATCGGGGTCCGAGGTCACCACCCGCACCCGGGAGACACCGGGCGTCGCGACGCAGGTGCGGAACACGTCCGCGGCCATCGCGAGGGCGAGGGCCCGCCTGTCGGACGCGGGCAGAGCGCGGGCGAGGCGGCTCTTGGCGCGGTCGAGGGCCTTGACGGGGACGACTATCGTCCACCCGCCGTCAGTCGCCCCGTGACCCGACACCGTACTCATCGACCGCCATCCTGCCAGCAGACCCTCGCGAGCGCGCCGGGCCGGGTAGCGTTTGCACACGATCCACCGGCGATGGCCCGGGTGGGGGACGACGAGCCGGGAGGCGAAATGGCGCGGGTCGCGGTGATGGGTGCGGGGTCGTGGGGGACCGCCGTCGGCAAGGTGCTCGCGGACGCGGGGTCGGAGGTGGTCATGTGGGCCCGCCGGGACGAGGTGGCCGACGGGATCAACGAGCGGCACTGTAACGAGAAGTACCTGCCGGGCATCGTCCTGCCCGCGACGGTGACCGCCTCGACGGACCCGGCCGAGGTGCTCGCGGGCTCCCACGAGGTCGTCCTGGCCGTCCCGTCGCAGAGCCTGAGGGGGAACCTGGAGAAATGGGTCGACCTCCTCGAGTCGGACGCCGGGGTGATCTCCCTGGCGAAGGGGATCGAGACCGGGTCGCTGATGCGCATCAGCGAGGTCGTCGCCGAGGTCACCGGGTTGACGGGGGACAGGATCGCCGCGTTGTCCGGCCCCAACCTCGCGCGGGAGATCGCCGAGGGTCAGCCTGCGGCGACGGTGATCGCCTGTACGGACGTCGACCGGGCGGCCCGCCTGCAGGACGCGTTCTCCACCCCCTACTTCCGTCCCTACACCAACACCGATGTGGTGGGGTGCGAGATCGGAGGCTCCACCAAGAACGTCATCGCTCTGGTGTGTGGCATCGCCACCGGGATGGGCCTGGGTGACAACACCATGGCCACGCTCGTCACCCGTGGGTTGGCGGAGTCGACGAGGCTCGGGGTGGCGCTCGGCGCCAACCAGATGACCTTCGCCGGACTCGCGGGGCTCGGCGACCTCGTCGCCACCTGCACCTCGCCCCTGTCCCGCAACCGGACCTTCGGTGAACGGCTGGGCAAGGGCGAAACCCTGGAGCAGGCCCAGGAGGCCACCAACGGACAGGTCGCGGAGGGGGTCAAGTCCTGCACCTCCATCCGTGCGCTCGCCCGACAGGTCGGGGTCGAGATGCCGCTCACCGAGGCCGTCCACGAGATCTGCCACGAGGGTGGTGACGCCGTCGAGGTGGCGGTGCGCCTCATGAGACGGAGCACCAAGCCCGAGTAGCCTCGGCCCGGTGAATCGCATCACCGTTGCCGTCCTCTACGGCGGCCGCAGCACGGAGCACTCCGTGAGCTGCGTGTCCGCCGGCGCCGTCATGGCACATCTCGACCGATCCGTCTACGAGGTGATCCCCGTCGGGATCACCGGATCGGGGCGGTGGACCCTGGGTCCCGACGACGTGTCGGGCCTGCGGATCGTCGACCGCGTCATGCCGGAGGTCGACCCGGGGCGACCACAGGTGGCGCTGGGACTGTCCACCGGTGACCGCGGGGTCCTGCGGTACGTGGACGGGGAGCGGGCCGGTGAGCAGGCCGCCCGCGTGGACGTGGTCTTCCCCGTCATGCACGGCACCCACGCGGAGGACGGCACCGTCCAGGGACTCCTCGAACTCTCGGGGATCCCCTACGTGGGTCCGGGGGTGTTCGCCAGTGCGGCCGGCATGGACAAGGAGTTCACCAAGGTCGTGCTGGGTGCGGCGGGTCTGCCGATCGGTGAGCAGGTGGTGCTGCGTCCCGGGATCGCGACGCTGCCGCAGACGGAACTCGACCGGCTCGGGTTCCCGTTGTTCGTCAAGCCCGCCCGCGGTGGCTCGTCCATCGGGATCACCAAGGTCTCCCGCGCGGCGGATCTGGACGCGGCCATCGCCGAGGCCCGCCGGTTCGACCCCAAGGTGATCGTCGAGGCCGCCATCGTGGGCCGCGAGGTCGAATGCGGTGTCCTGCAGTACCCGGACGGTCGGGTGGAGGCGAGCCTGCCCGCCGAACTGCACATCCCCGGTGAGCCCACCGGTCTGGAGGGCGAGACCGAGGGCGACTCCTTCTACGACTTCGACACCAAGTACCTCGACGACGTCTGCACGTTCGACCTCCCCGCGCTGCTCCCCGACGCGGACACCGACCGGCTGCGCGCCCTGGCCGTCGAGGCGTTCCACGCCCTGGATGCCCGGGGGCTGAGCCGGGTCGACTTCTTCGTCACCGAGGACGGTCCGGTGATCAACGAGGTCAACACCATGCCGGGGTTCACCCCGATCTCGATGTACCCGCAGATGTGGGCGGCCTCCGGCGTCGACTACCGGACCCTGCTCGACACTCTCGTGAGGACAGCGCTCGCCGGCTGCTGACCCCGCCCGGTCACCCGATCGGCGCGGGCCGCGGTTCGACGGCCTCGAGACCGGCGGTGAGGGCGTCCGAGAGATCCTGGATCGGACCGGTACCGCCGGTCGCGGGGAGGGTGACCGCGATGTACTCCGGTCGGTCGACGGCGACCCACGTGGACGACGTCACAGCGGGGTCCGGGTCCGGTTCGTTGAACCACTGGACGCCGTTGACCTCCTGGAGCGGCACCCCGACGGTGAAGGTCGGCGGGGCGGGGAGACCACAGCGGACGACGACGGTCTCGGCATCGGGCAGCCGGTAGGCCGCGGCGCCCGGCGGTGCGGGCTCGACGAACGCGACCCGGTTCGCCTCACCGAGGGTGTCCGGGAGGGACTCGACCAGCGACAGGCACTCCTCGGAGTCGGCCCCGGGGGCCGGGATGGTCACCGCGGTCACGGGCTCGCTCGCGGCGGACTCGGCCGCCTCGTCGCGGACGTCCCGCACCAGGACGAGGACCACGGCGAGCAGCACCAGGGGGACGAGTACCGCCGCGATCACCACGAGGGGCGAGACCGGCGGTCGGTGGCCGCCGTCGGATGACCGGCCGTCCGGTGTCCGGCCCCCCGGGTCGCCCGCGTCGCGACCGTCGCCCGAGACCGTGTCCGTGCTGCCCACCTCGAGTAGTCCTCTCTCCCGCGGTCGGCCGCCCGGGGTGGCGGCCGCTAGCCTGTCGGCAACGCTACAGCCACCCGCCGAGCCTCCCGGCGCCTGACCTCCGAGGACACCGATGAGCCCTGCGACAGAACGGCCCCTGACCGTCGCGGAGGTGGGGGAGGCCGGGGTGCTGGCGGTGTTGAGCGGTCCGGGGGACGCCCACCACGGCGACCCGGTGGGCAACGGGGACGACGCCGCCGTCCTCGGTCCGGCCGCGGCGACGGTGGTGACGACGGACATGCTGGTCGAGGGGACCCACTTCCGCCTGGACCTGACCACGTGGAGGGACATCGGTCGCCGTGCCGTCGCGCAGAACGTCTCCGACGTGCTGGCCATGGGCGCGGACTGCTCCCGCGTCCTCGTGGCCCTGGCGGTGCCAGGGGAGACGACGATGGAGCAGATCGGGGAGCTGGCCGCCGGGATCCACGGGGAGGCCGCGCGATCCGGTGCCGTGGTGGTGGGCGGTGATCTCACCAGCGCTCACCTCGTCGTCGTCAGTGTCACGGCGATGGGCACCCTCCCGGACGGGGCGTGCCCCCTGCGGATCGACGGCGCCGCCCCCGGCGACAGGGTGGCGCTCACCGGTGAACCCGGTCGCTCCGCGGCGGGGTTGGCACTGCTGCTGGCGGGTCACACCGAGGGCCCTCTGCAGCAGGCCCACCGGGTCCCCGTGCCCCCGATCGGTTCCGGGAGGGCGGCCAGACTCGCCGGCGCCAGCGCGCTCACCGACGTCAGCGACGGCCTGATGCGCGACCTGTCGGGGATGGCGCGGGCCTCCGGCGTCGCGGCGGACCTCGTCGTCGACGCGCTCCCCGTCGACCCCCGCCTGGGCGAGGCCGCCGCCGTCCTGGGTCTCCCCGATCCGGAGGCGCAGATCGCGGACTGGATCCTCGACGGCGGTGAGGACCACGGTCTGCTGGGCACCTTCCCGCCCGGGACCACCGTCCCCCCGGGTTTCACCGTCATCGGGACGATCCACGAGGGAGACCCCGGAACCGTCTCCCTCGACGGGCGCCCGCGGACCCCCGGGGGCTGGGACTCCGCGCGGGGTGCGAACTAGGCTGGCCGCATGGCTGTCTACGCACTCGGAGACCTCGAACCCGACATCGCCCCCGACGCCTGGGTGCACCCCGACGCGGTGGTGATCGGTCGCGTCCGCCTGGGACCGGGCGTGTCCGTGTGGCCGACCGCCGTCCTCCGCGGCGACTACGGGCGCATCGAGGTCGGCGCCATGACCAACATCCAGGACGGCACGATCGTCCACTGCACGGAGTCGGAACCGACGGTGCTCGGGGAGCACTGCATCGTGGGGCACAACGCGCACATCGAGGGGGCGACCATCGGGGACGGAGCCCTGGTCTCCTCCGGTTCGATCGTGCTCAACGGCGCCGTGATCGGTGCCGGGGCGGTCGTCGCCGCCGGGTGTCTGATCCCGCCACGGTTCGAACTGCCCCCCGCGCGGATGGCGATGGGAGCCCCCGCGAGGATCCGCGAGGGGTACGAGGTGGACCCGGCGATGCTCGAGGGGAACACGCAGAAGTACCACGACAACGCGATGCGGTACCGCTCCGAACTCCGACGGATCGACTGACCGGGTGGCGGGCGACCGGTCGGCTCGACCTCCGCTGGGGGAGGTCGTCGACCCGGGGTGGGCGAGCGCGTTGGCGCCGGTGGAGGACCGCATCCACCGGATGGGCGACTTCCTCCGCGCGGAGGAAGTCGCGGGCCGCGGATACCTGCCGGAGGGTGAACGGATCCTGCGCGCCTTCACCCAGCCGTTCGACGACGTCCGCGTGCTGATCGTGGGTCAGGATCCGTATCCGACGCCCGGGCACGCCGTCGGCCTGAGCTTCGCCGTGGACGGCCACGTCCGCCCCCTGCCACGGAGCCTGGTCAACATCTACCGCGAGTACTCCGACGATCTGGGGCTGCCGGCCCCCCGGCACGGCGACCTGAGCTCCTGGGCCGGCAGCGGGATCCTCCTGCTCAACCGGGTCCTCACGGTGACGCCGGGGCAGCCGGCCTCTCACCGACGGAAGGGGTGGGAGGAGGTCACCGGGCGCGCGATCGAGGCGCTGGTGGAGCGCGGCCGTCCGCTGGTGGCGATTCTCTGGGGCCGCCAGGCACAGTCCCTGGCGCCGATGCTCGGCGACACCCCGGTCATCGCCTCCGCCCACCCCTCACCCCTGTCGGCCTCGCGAGGGTTCTTCGGTTCCCGGCCGTTCAGCCGCGCGAACGACGAACTGCACCGACTCGGCGTGGACCCCGTCGACTGGCGACTGCCGGAGATGCCGGAGCAGACGTAGAGGCGCGCTCAGGCCCCACCGAAGCGCGGGGTGCGCTCAGGCCCCACCGAAGCGCGGGGTGCGCTTGGCGACGAACGCGTCCACTCCCTCGATGCCGTCGGGCGACACCGCGAGCGCCGCGATGGCGTCCCGCTCGGCGTCGAGCTGCTGCGCGAGAGTCCTCTCGCCGGACCGTCGCAACAGCTCCTTGGTGGCGGCATAGGAGGCACGCGGGCCCGCCGCGAGGCGGACCGCCAGCGCACGAGCCGTGGTGGAGACGTCCTCCTCCGTGTAGGTGGTGAGCAGTCCGATCCCGTAGGCCCGCGCCCCGTCCACCGGCTCGTTGCCCAGGATGAACGCCCGGGCCGCCGCGGGCCCGATCGCGCGGGGCAGCCGCCAGGACATCCCGCCGTCCGGTGACAGGCCGATACCCGGGTAGGCCGCGAGCAGGCGGGTGTCCGGGCCCCCGACGGAGAAGTCGGCGGCCAACGCGAGGGAGAGCCCGGCCCCCGCGGCCCAGCCGGCCACCGCGGCCACCACCGGCACAGGTGCCTCCTCCAGTTGCCTGACCACCACGTGCAACCGGTCGGCCAGCTCGCGGACGTGCTCCGAGCGGTCCTCGGCGGCGGCGAAGCCGGGCACGTTCCCACCCGCGCAGAAGTTCCTGCCCAGGCCCACGAGGAGGATCGCACCGGCGTCGATCTCGCCGGCGAGGAGCGCGGCCAGTGCGGTTCCGGCCTGGGTGACGGCGTCGGAGTCCAGCGAGTTCCCCCTGCCCTCGAGGGAGATGGGGATGGTGAGCACACCGTCCTCGAGGGTGACGAGGGGAGTGGCGTTCAGGGCAGTGGTCATCTGGGCTCCAGGGAGTGGTACGGGCCGTCTCGGCCTTTTCGACGGCTGTCGCAAGGTGAGGGTACTAGGCTTGGCCGCGCCGACCGACGGAGTCGGACCGTTGGGGTGGACGGACGCCGAGGAGGGGTGATGGCACAGGAGTCGACGAGTGTCGAGGAACGTCCGTCATCACTGGACGCCCACGGGCTTCTGGGGTGGGCGCGTCGGTGTGTGGAACATCTGGCGACCCACCGCGAGGAGATCAACGCCCTGAACGTCTTCCCGGTGCCGGACTCCGACACCGGGACCAATCTGCTCTACACGATGAGAGCCGCGGTCGACAGGGCCGAGGGCGAGGAGGCGTGGATCGCCGAGGGCGGGGGAAGTGCCGGCGCCCGCGAGATCGCCGTGGCGCTCGGTCACGGGGCCGTCCACGGTGCGCGGGGCAACTCCGGCGTCATCCTGTCCCAGGTTCTCCGGGCGGTCGGCGAGGCCGCGACCTTCACCGTCGTCGACGCCTCCACCTACCGTCGAGCGCTCCGGACGGCGGTGACCCTCGTCGACCATGCGCTCAGCGATCCGGTGGAGGGCACCATCGTGACCGTGTTGCGGGAGGCCGCCGGGGGCGCCGGTCGGTCGTCGGCGACCTCGCTCGTCGAGGTGGCACGGGCGGCCGCGGATGCCGGGGCGGAGGCCCTCGACCGCACGACGTCCCAGCTGCCCGCGCTGGCCCGGGCGGGGGTCGTGGACGCGGGCGGCAGAGGCCTGCTGGTGCTGCTGGACACCATGGTCGAGGTGCTCGGGGGACAGGCGCCGGAGCGACCGGACTACTTCGTCCCCGAGGACCCGTTCACCGAGCCGTCCGCGCAGTGTGACGGGACGGACGGTGGTGCCCCGGAGTCCTCCGCCGACACCCGGTACGAGGTCATGTACTCCCTGACCCATTCGGACGACGCGCGCGCCGACGAGCTCAGGTCCGCTCTCCGGACCCTGGGCGACAGCGTGGTGGTCGTGGGCGACGGTGGAACGGGGGACAACGCCCGCTGGGCGGTCCACGTCCACACCGACGACATCGGAACGGCGGTCGAGGTCGCGCTCTCGCTCGGCCGGGTCACCGAGATCCGTGTGACGGACATGTTGGACCCGGTGGGCGGGAGCCCGTCGACAGGGCACCGTCGACGGGATGGGTCCGGGGAGGGGGCGGACCGGACCGGACGCGAGCCCGAGCGGACGGTGGTGGCGATCGTCCCCGACGGGCCGCTCGCCGAGCTGTTCTCGGGCGCGGGGGCGCGAACGGTCGATCCGGACGAGGGCGGGGTGATCGACGCGGTGCTGGCACTGTCCGCGGACGAGTTGCTGGTGCTGCCCAACGGTGAGCTGTCCAGGGCGCAGATCGGAGCACTCGACGCCGCCCTGCGCGACGTCGACGGCAACGCCCTCATCCTCCCGACGGGGTCGGTCGTCCAGGGGTTGTCCGCGCTGGCCGTCCACGACCCCTCGACCACGTTGTCCCTGGACGGCTTCGGGATGGCGGACGCGGCCGCGGCCACCCGGCACGCGCACCTGGTGCGGGCCGAACACGACGCGCTCACCCTGGTGGGTCGCTGCGCCGCCGGGGACCTCCTCGGCATGGTCGGCCACGATGTCGCCCTCATCGAGACGGACCCGGTGGACGCGGTGTGCGCGCTCGCGGATCGGCTGCTCTCCTCGGGCGGCGAACTCGTGACCCTGCTGCTCGGCGCCGACTACGACGAGGCCGCGACGCAGGAGGCGCTGACCCGGATCCGCGACGGTCACCCCGACGTGGAGGTCGCCGGATACGCGGCCGGACCGGGCCGGGTGCTCGCGCACGTCGGGGTCGAATGACCGCGTTCGCCACCACGGACACGCCGCTGGAGGAGGTCCTCGACGCCGGACTGGCCGAGAGGATCACCACGGCCTTCGGCCACCGGACCGTCGGCGACCTGCTCCACACCCTGCCCCGTCGCTACCGGCAGCACGGGCAGCGCTACGACAGGCGCGAACTCGTCGACGGCGAGCGGGTGACGATCATCGGGACCGTCGCCACCGCCGCGACCCGTACCTACACCACCAAGCAGGGCCAGCCGCGGGAGATGCTCACGCTCACCGTGAAGGACGAGGACACCACGTTCAAGGTGGTCTACTTCGCCGGCCGCAGGATCAAGTTCATGCTCCCGGTGGGCACGGTGGCGATGTTCGACGGGACGGTGTCGCGGTTCCGCCAGTCCCTGGATCTCAAGCACCCCGAGTTCCTGGTCCTCCGATCGGTCGCCGGGCCCGGCGGCCAGCTCAAGGGCTCGGGTGACCTCGCCGCGCTCGCGCGACTCTCCGCGGAGATCGACGCCGAGGGCGGCCCGAGCCTGTTCGACCGCCCGCTCCTGCCCATCTACTCGGCCAAGGAGAGTGTGACGTCGTGGGACCTCCTCGGTGCGGTCGTCACCGCGATCCGCGCCCTGGTCCCCGTGGTGGACCCCCTCGACGACGCGGTCCGGCAGGCCGCGGGGTTGATGGGCCTCGACGAGGCGCTGCGCAAGGCCCACCTGCCCGGATGCGTCGAGGACGCGGACAGGGCCGGCCACCGCCTCCGGTTCGACGAGGCGATCGCACTGCAGCTGCTGCTGGGGGCCCGGCGCCGCTTCGTCGCCCGTGACCCGGCGCCGGCCAGCCCGGTGCGCGGGGACGGCGTCCGAGCCGCGATGGAGTCGCGGATGCCGTTCGAGCTCACCGCCGGGCAGCAGACCGTCCTCGAGGAGATCTCGGCGGACCTCACGCTCGACGAACCGATGAACCGTCTGCTCCAGGGTGAGGTCGGCTCCGGGAAGACGGTCGTCGGGCTGCTCGCGATGCTCCAGGTGGTCGATGCGGGGCGCCAGTGCGTGATGCTGGCGCCCACCGAGGTCCTGGCCACCCAACACCACCGCTCGTTGACGGCCATGCTCGGTGATCTGGGGGAGCGGGGCCGACTCGGCGCCGCGGACCAGGCCACCCGGGTCGTGCTGCTGACCGGGTCCATGTCCACGGCGGAGCGCCGGGCGGCCCTGCTCGACATCGTCACCGGGGAGGCCGGGATCGTCGTGGGGACGCACGCGCTCATCCAGGACTCCGTCGACTTCTTCGACCTGGGGCTGGTCGTGGTCGACGAACAACACCGCTTCGGGGTCCGTCAGCGTGACCGGCTCCGCGCCAAGGGGCGGGACGGGATGGTCCCGCACCTGCTGGTGATGACGGCGACGCCGATCCCCCGCACCATCGCGATGACGGTGTTCGGCGACCTGGAGGTCTCCGAGCTGGGTGAACTGCCCGGTGGACGCAGACCCATCTCGACCTCCGTCGTGCCGGCCAGGGACAGGCCGAGATGGGTGGAGCGCACCTGGGAGCGGGTGCGGGAGGAGGTCGGGGCTGGTCATCGCGCGTATGTCGTGTGTGCGCGGATCGACGCCGAGACCACCGACGCCCCGGACGGGGCCCCGAAGGCGGGGGACGACGACAAGGGCGGCGACAGGCCCCCGCTGGTCGCCGCCGTGGAGCTCCACCAGTACCTGTCCACCGGGCCTCTCGCGGGACTCCGCATCGGCTTGATGCACGGTCGGCTGCCCCCCGAGGCGAAGGACGCGACCATGACCGCGTTCGCGTCCGGTGATCTCGACGTCCTGGTGTCGACGACCGTGATCGAGGTCGGGGTGGACGTACCGGAGGCCACCGTGATGGTGGTGATGGACGCCGACCGGTTCGGGGTGAGCCAGCTCCACCAACTCCGTGGACGGGTGGGTCGGGGTGGCCTGCCCGGGCTCTGCCTGCTCGTGACCAACTCCCGCGAGGGGGGCAAGGCGATGGAACGGTTGAACGCCGTCGCGGCCACCACCGACGGGTTCCTGTTGGCGCAGCTCGACCTGGTCCAACGCCGCGAGGGTGACGTCCTCGGAGACGCTCAGTCGGGTGCACTTGCCTCGCTGCGGTTGTTGTCCGTCGTCGAGGACGGCGAGGTCATCGAGATCGCACGCCGCCACGCCGAGGAGATCCTCGACTCCGACCCCGGGCTCGACACCCACCCGGCTTTGGCCGAGCGGGTCCGCCGACTGTCCGGTTCGGACGAGTCGGACTACCTGTTCAAGTACTGACCACCACCATCTCGACCATCGGGGGAGTCATGACCCGCATCATCTCGGGCCGCCTGCGCGGGCGGTCGATCACCGTGCCGCCCTCGGGGACCCGGCCCACCACCGACCGCGTCCGCGAGGCCCTGTTCAGCGCGATCACCAGCCGGATGGATCTGGACGGAACCGCCGTGCTGGACCTGTTCGCGGGATCGGGCGCCCTCGGCTTGGAGGCGGTCTCCCGGGGCGCCGACGTGGTGTGGTTCGTGGAGGACAACCCCCGGGCGGTCGCGAGCATCCGCGCGAACACCGCGGGTGTGTCCTCGTCGTTCCCGGCGGTCCGCCCGACCGTGAAGCGGGCGGCGCTGCCCGCCGCCGTCGCCGGTCCGTGCCCCGTGGCCGGCGGGTTCGACCTCGTCCTCGCAGACCCGCCGTACGAGAAGTCCGGGGAGCTCGACGCCCCCGTCCTCGAGGCGTTGTCGGCGGGAGGCTGGCTGGCCGGGGACGCCCTCGTGGTGTGGGAGAGGTCCCGACGGGACCCGGCCGTGCGATGGCCCGACGGATACGAGGTGGAGTTCGAACGGACCTACGGGGAGACCGCCGTCGAGATCGCCCGGCCGGTTGATACGGTCGCCCGATGACCACCGTCGTGTGCCCAGGCTCGTTCGACCCGGTGACCCTCGGGCACCTCGACATCATCCGGAGGTCGGCCCAGCTGTTCGACGACGTGATCGTGTGCGTCGTGGCCAACCCCAACAAGCAGGGGACATTCACCATCGACGAGCGGAAGGCGCTCATCGAGGAGGTCTGCACCGACCTCCCCGGGGTCCGCGTCGACAGCTTCTACGGGTTGCTCGTCGACTACTGCCGCGAGAAGGGCGCCACGGCCGTGATCAAGGGCCTGCGCGACTCGACCGACTACGACTACGAACTGCCGATGGCCCACATGAACAGGTCGATCGCGGGGGTGGACACCGTGTTCCTGCCGACCCGGGCGGACCTGGCCTTCGTGTCCTCGTCGCTGTGCCGCGAGGTCACCCGTCTGGGCGGGGACGTCTCGCATCTCCTGCCGGATCCCGTCGCA
>NZ_JAALEB010000188.1:0-14241 GCF_014145165.1 Dietzia sp. Cai40
GCCGCGGTCCTCGGCGAGGGTCCGGGCCTGCGGCTTGATCACCTGGGCGGCGAACACCCCGCTGACCGGAGACAACAGCGGGTCGCGGTTGAGCAGTTCCAGATACCGCGTGAGTTGCTCCACGCCGTCGATCTCGCCTCGACGCTTGATCTCGACCGCCACGGTGACGCCGTCGGCGTCCCGCCCCAGGATGTCGACCGGACCGATCGCGGTCATGTACTCGCGGCGGATCAGGCTGTATCCCGGCCCCAGGGTCTCGATGTGTTCGGCCAGCAACTCCTGGAGATGAGCCTCGACACCGTCCTTCACCAGCCCGGGGTCCACACCGAGCTCGTGGCGGGAGTCGTGGTGGACCTCGGAGAGCGTGATACGGAGTTGTTCGCCGGCCTTGTTCTCGACCACCCAGAGAAGGTGCGCGGGGTCATCCGGATGCTCCCGCTCGACCAACGAACAGGGAGGCGTCATCCAGTTGAGCGGCTTGTACGCCCGGTCGTCGGCGTGCACGCTGACGGACCCGTCCGCCTTGACGAGCAACAGTCTGGGCGCCATGGGCAGGTGGGCCGTCAGTCGGCCGACGTAGTCGACCTGACAGGTGGCGACGACGAGACGCACGGTTCCTCCTGGAATCGGGATGTGCCGGACGGCCCTCAGGGCCCTGTAAGGCTGTCAGCGCCGACGGCGGGCCGGAGAGCGGACCTGATCGGTCGAGCAGGCCTCCACCCACGCCAGCAGTGCGGTCAGCTCGGCGGGCCCCACGCAGATCTCGCCCTCCCTGATCCCACCCCTGCGATCGTGGCCGGAGAAGGACACGATGAGCTCCCCCGACTCGGCGACGTCGAGTTCGTGCCCCGTCGGCTGACGACGGGGACCCAACTCGAGGCTTCTGCGGTCGAGACGGACATCCGCCCCGAACCTCACGCTCAACAACCGGTAGAACGCCAGGTCGGTGTCGGAGTAGCGGACGGCTCCGTGACGCCACGCGTCTCCCCCGTCCCGTTTGACCAGGACCGAGGTGGAGTCCCTGCGCACGACCACCAGTCGATAGACGACGGCCGCGACCACCGGGGCGAGGACGAGCAGCACGACGACACCGAGAATGATCCCGGTGATCGCCATCTGCTCAACCCCTTCCGGTGGCCGCGGCCGTCAGGTCACGGGCGGACCCGTTCCGTACTGCTAGGCGCCGGCCTTCTCGACCGCGCGGAGGCGACCGCGTGCGGCTGCAGCGGCCGCCTGGTCGTCGCCTGCCTCGGACAGCGCGCGCTCGGCCTCGCCGCGGTCGATGGACTCCGACCACTCCGCGGTCTCGCCGAGGATGCTGACCTTGTTCGCCGTCACGGAGAGGAACCCGCCCTGCACCGCGGCGACCTTCTTGCCCTCGTCCGTGTAGACCGTCACGGTGCCACCGGCGTCCAGCTCGCCGAGCAGCGGCTCGTGCCCGGACTGGATTCCGATCTCGCCCTCGGTGGTCTTGGCGACCACCATGGTGGCGGTGCCGGACCAGAAGCGACGCTCGACCGTGACGAACTCGACCTCGATGTCAGCCATGGTCAGCGGTCACTTCCCCGAGAGCTTCTTGGCGGCCGCCTCGACGTCGTCCAGACCGCCGATACCGTTGAACGCCTGCTCCGGGAGGTGGTCCAGCTCGCCCTTGCACAGCTTGTCGAAGGCCTCGATGGTGTCCGACAGCGGGACGACCGAGCCGACCTGGCCGGTGAACTTCTCGGCGACCAGGAAGTTCTGGCCGAGGAAGCGCTCGAGGCGACGGGCACGCTGAACGGTGACCTTGTCCTCCTCGGAGAGCTCGTCCATACCGAGGATGGCGATGATGTCCTGCAGCTCCTTGTACTTCTGCAGGATCTGGATGACCTGCTGCGCCACCCGGTAGTGCTCCTCCCCGACGATGCCCGGCTCGAGAATCCGGGAGGTCGAGGTGAGCGGGTCCACCGCGGGGTAGATGCCCTTCGACGCGATCGAGCGGGACAGCTCCGTGGTGGCGTCGAGGTGCGCGAACGTGGTGGCCGGCGCCGGGTCGGTGTAGTCGTCGGCGGGGACGTAGATCGCCTGGAGCGAGGTGATGGATCGACCCCGCGTCGAGGTGATCCGCTCCTGCAGCATGCCCATCTCGTCCGCGAGGGTCGGCTGGTAACCGACGGCGGACGGCATGCGACCGAGAAGGGTCGAGACCTCGGAACCCGCCTGCGTGAAGCGGAAGATATTGTCCACGAACAGCAGGACGTCCTGGCCCTGCACGTCACGGAAGTACTCGGCCATGGTCAGAGCCGAGAGCGCGACGCGCATACGCGTCCCCGGCGGCTCGTCCATCTGGCCGAACACCAGGGCGGTGTCCTGGAGGACGCCCATCTCCTCCATCTCGAGGAACAGGTCCGTGCCCTCACGGGTGCGCTCGCCGACGCCGGCGAACACCGACGTACCGGAGAACTCGCGGGCGATACGGGTGATCATCTCCTGGATCAGCACGGTCTTGCCGACACCGGCACCACCGAAGAGGCCGATCTTGCCACCCTTGACATACGGGGTGAGGAGGTCGATGACCTTCACACCGGTCTCGAGGATCTCGGTCTTGCCCTCGAGCTGGTCGAAGGCGGGCGGCTCGCGGTGGATACCCCACTGCTCGCCGTCCCGGCCGGTGCCGGGGGCGTCGAGGCAGTCGCCGAGGGCGTTGAAGACGTGGCCCTTGACGACGTCGCCGACGGGCACCGAGATCGGCTTGCCCGAGTCGACGACCTCCGCGCCGCGGACGAGTCCGTCGGTGGACTGCATGGAGATGCAGCGCACCATGTTGTCGCCGAGGTGCTGGGCGACCTCGAAGGTGACCGTCTTGGCGACGGCCTCGAGGGTGATCTCGGTGGTGAGTGCGTTGAAGAGGGCCGGGAGGGCGCCACGCGGGAATTCCACGTCGACGACCGCACCCAGGACGCGGGCGACCCGACCGGTGAGACCGGCCGTGCCCGTCGTGCTCTGATCGGTAACAGCTGTGGTCATTGCTTAGTCACTTCCTGCGCTAGCGGCGAGCGCACCAGCGCCACCGACAATCTCGCTGATTTCCTGGGTGATCTGTGCCTGGCGGGCCTGGTTGGCCTCGCGGCTCAGGCCTTCCACCAGTTCGGTCGCGTTGTCCGTCGCCGACTTCATTGCCGTGCGGCGTGCCGCAGACTCCGACGCCGCCGACTCGAGCAGCGACGCGAACGCCCTCGTCGACATGTACCTCGGGAGGAGGTTGTCGAGCAGAGTGTCCGCATCGGGCTCGAAGGTGACCTCCGGCTTGAACTCCGTCTCCGGCGAATCCATGTAGTCCTCGCCCAGATCCAGCTCCTCGATCTCGACGCGGGTCTCGATCGGGGCCAGTCGCCGCGCACGCGGGGTCTGCGTGAGCATCGACTTGAACTGGGTGTAGACGATGTGGACCTCGTCGACGCCCTTGCGGGTGGTGTCCCCGGGATAGTCGCTCCCGAGGAACTCCGTCGCGTCGAACGTCTCCTCGCCGCCGGCCGCGAAGGCGGCGGACAGGAGCTGGAAGGCCGGACGGGCCTCCTGGTAGTCGGGCTTCTGGGAGTGTCCCTGCCACGAACCGGCGAGTTCCACCTCGCGGAACGTGTAGTACACGATGCCCTTGTTGCCCAGCACGTAGATGTCGACCTCGCGGCCGGCGTCCTCGAGGAACGCGATGAGCTCGGCGGCCTCCTTGAGGACGTTGTGGTTGTAGCCACCACACATCCCGCGGTCCGAGGTCACCACGAGCACGGCGGAACGCCTGGCGTCCTCCGGCTCGTTGAGCATCCGGTGCTGGACCGACGACGCACTGGCGAGGTCGGTCAGGATGGCGGTGATCTGATCGGCGAACGGCTGGGCCGCCGCGACCCTCGCCTGGGCCTTGGAGATCTGCGAGGTGGCGATCAGCTCCTGGGCCTTGGTGATCTTCTTGGTCGAGTTGACCGACTTGATCCGGTCGCGCAGTTCACGCATATTCGCCATTGCGTCAGATCACTCTCCTCTCGGCCTTGAATCGGATGGCTGTCATCGCAGGCCTCAGGCCTTCTTCTTCTTGGTGACCGTCAGCGTCTCACGGTCGATCTCGTCCTCCGAGAGGGCCTCGGCCTCGGGCTCGTTGACCACCCGCGAACCGTCGGAGGCGACGAAGCCCTCCTTGAACTCGTTGGTCTTGGCCTCGAGGGTCGCCTTGGACTCGTCGGAGAGCGCGGCCCCGCCGTCGATCTGGCTGTAGACGTCGGCAGCGGAGTGCCGCAGGCTCTCGAGCAGCTCGCCCTCGAACCGACGGACGTCCTCGACGGGCACGGTGTCGTAGAAGCCCTCACCCGCGAGGTAGATCGAGACGATCTGATCCTCGACGGCCACCGGCGAGTTCTGATCCTGCTTGAGGATCTCCACCAGTCGCTGACCGCGCTCGAGCTGGGCCTTGGACGCGGCGTCCAGGTCGGAGGCGAAGGTCGCGAACGACTCGAGGTCGCGGTAGGCGGCCAGATCGAGACGCAGCGAGCCGGAGACCTTCTTCATGCCCTTGGTCTGGGCGGCGCCGCCGACTCGCGAGACGGAGATACCGACGTTGACCGCCGGGCGCACACCGCGGTTGAACAGGTCGGACTCGAGGAACACCTGACCGTCGGTGATGGAGATGACGTTGGTCGGGATGAACGCCGAGACGTCGTTGGCCTTGGTCTCGATGATCGGCAGGCCGGTCAACGATCCGCCGCCCATCTCGTCGGAGAGCTTGGCACAGCGCTCGAGCAGGCGGGAGTGAAGGTAGAAGACGTCACCCGGGTAGGCCTCGCGACCCGGCGGGCGGCGCAGCAGCAGCGAGATCGCACGGTAGGCGTCGGCCTGCTTGGACAGGTCGTCGAACACGACCAGGACGTGGGCGCCCTCGTACATCCAGTGCTGACCGATTGCCGAACCGGTGAACGGCGCGAGCCACTTGAAACCGGCGGAGTCGGAGGCCGGGGCCGCCACGATGGTGGTGTACTCCATCGCGCCGTGCTCCTCGAGCGTCGCCTTGACGCCCGCGATGGTGGAGCCCTTCTGGCCGATGGCGACGTAGATGCACCGGAGCTGCTTGCTCTTGTCGCCGGACTCCCAGTTGGCCTTCTGGTTGAGGATGGCATCGATGCAGACCGCGGTCTTGCCGGTCTTGCGGTCGCCGATGATCAGCTGGCGCTGGCCGCGGCCGATCGGCGTCATGGCGTCGATGGCCTTGATACCGGTCTGCATCGGCTCCTCGACGGGCTGACGCTCGAGCACGGACGGAGCCTGCAGCTCGAGGGCGCGGGTGCCGGCCGACTCGATGTCGCCGAGGCCGTCGATGGGCTTACCGAGCGGGTTGACGACGCGGCCGAGGAAGCCGTCGCCGACGGGGACGGAGAGGACGTTCCCGGTGCGGCGCACCTCCTGACCCTGGGCGATCTCGTCGAAGTTACCGAGGATGACCGCACCGATCTCGCGGTCCTCGAGGTTCAGTGCGACTCCGAGGATCCCGCCGGGGAACTCCAGCAGCTCGTTGGCCATCGCCGAAGGGAGCCCGCTGATGTGCGCGATGCCGTCACCGGTGTCGACGACGACGCCGACCTCCTCCTTCGTCGCGTCGGTCGAAACGGTCGAGGTGTAATTCGCAATCGCGCTGCGGATCTCTTCGGAGGAGATCGTCAACTCCGCCATGTCATTCCTGCTCTCAAAGTCGGGATGTGCTTTATGGGTGTGTACCTGAGCCGCCACCGCTGGAACACGGCCGAGTCGCAGCTCGTCTTGTGCCGGACCAGCTGGTCAGCGAAGGGAACGACGCATCGCGTCGAGCCGTCCTGCCACGCTACCGTCGATGATCTCGTCGCCGACGCGGACGACCACGCCGCCCAGAAGTGCCTGATCGACGTCGTTGTGGATGGCGATCTCCCGCCCGTACAGCGTGGCCAGGCGCGCCCTGAGATCATCCGACTGCTGCTCGGTCAACGGCTCGGCGCTGGTCACCACCGCCACGGAGCGCCCGCGCAACTCCGCGGCCTGGGTCGAGATCTCCATGATGTCGTCCGCGGGCATGCCGGACGGGCGGTCCACGGCCTGCGAGGCGAGGGCCTCGGTCACCGCGGTGACCTTGCCGTACAGGACCTCCGCGAGAAGCCCCCGCTTGGCTCCCGCCTCCGCGGTCCGGTCAGCGAGGAGCTGCTCGAACTGGGGATCTCCGGCGACGATGCGGCCGAGCCTGAACAACTCGTCCTCGACGGCCTGGAGCTGTCCCTGCTGGTCCGCCGATCGCAGGAGCGCCTCCCGGCCGAGCCGGATCAGGCCCTCCCGCAACTCCCGCGGGTTGGACCAGTCACGGGACACCGCAGCGAGGAGCAGATCGAGGGTGGTCTGGTCGACCTTCCACCCGAACACCCCACGGACCAGGTCCTGTCGGGCCTCCACCGGGGCCGCGGTGTCGGCCACGGAGACCCGGAGGGCGCGGTTGTCCTCGAGGACGCGTACGACCTCGAAGAGTTCCTGGCCCACCTTCGCGCCGGTCGCTCCCCCGGACGGGTTCGCCGCCAGGGTCTGCTCCAGTTCGCTCCGGGTCTGGTCGAGCGCTTCGCGACTCGCTGCGTGCATCGGCTCCACTTCCCTTAGTTCTTGCCCGCGCCGGGGACCCGGTCGAGGTCTGCCAGAAAGCGGTCGATGGTGCCCGAACGCCGGACCGGATCCGACAGCTGCTCACCCATGAGTCGCTCCGCGAGATCCACCGACTGACGCCCCAGGTCACTGCGGAGCTCCGCGATGATCTGCTGGCGCTGCGCGGCGAGTTGCTGGTTGCCGGCGGCGACGATGCGGTCGCTCTCCGCCTGCGCCTCGGTCTTCATGTCCGCGAGGATCTGCTGACCCTGGGCACGCGCGTCGTCGCGGATCTTGGCCGCTTCGCTGCGCGCCTCGGCGAGCTGGGCCTTGTACTTGGCCAGCTCCTCCTTCGCCTCGGCCTGGGTCTGCTCGGCACGACGCAGACCGCCTTCGATGCGCTCGGAACGCTCGTCGAGAACCTGCTGGAACTTCGGGAGGATGAACTTCCAGAAGAGCCACAGGATAACTGCGAGCGGGATGAGCGACCAGACGATGTCATACAGCGGAGGAATCAGCGGGTTGGGGCTGTCCTCCAGGGGGAGTGATTCTCCACCCTCGGCCGCCAAGATGGCGATGACGTTGTTCATGGTGCGTCCCTACGAGGTCGGTGGTCGTCGATCAGAACAGGAAGCCGGCGACGATACCGATCAGGGCGAGCGCCTCGGTGAAGGCGATGCCGAGGAACATCGTGGTACGGAGGGTGCCGGCCATCTCGGGCTGACGTGCCATTCCCTCGACGGTCTTGCCGACGAGGATGCCGATGCCGATACCGGGGCCGATGGCGGCGAGGCCGTAGCCGATCGCGCCGTAGCCGCTCACGGTCGACTCGGTGGCCTGGGCGAGAGTGACGATGTCCATGGGGTTTCCCTTTCAGATGGCCGGCGCGGGCTTTCCCGCTCCGGTCGGACGTGAATTGTCGGGTTGACGGGTGGTCGTGTCAGGCCTGACGGCCCGGGTTCTAGTGGCTCTCCGCGTGGAGCGCGAGGTCGATGTACACCGAGACCAGCAGCGCGAAGATGTACGCCTGGAGGAACAGCACCAACAGCTTGAACAGCGTGAAGGCGACCGACAGCAGGGAGGTGCCCACCGCCAGCAGCGTCCAGCCGTTGAACTGCCAGAAGAAGAAGTTCGTGGCGCTGAACAGCAGGACGATGATCAGGTGCCCCGCCAACATGTTGGCCATGAGACGGATGGTCAGCGTGGCCGGGCGGAGGATGAACGTCGACACCAATTCGATCGGGACGACCAGAATGTGCAGAGCCGGAGGAAGCCCCGGGATCACCACGCTCGCCTTGATGAACTTCGCGAACCCGTATCTCTTGGAACCGGCGTAGATGAAGGTCAGGTAGCCCAGCAGCGCGAGCATCAGCGGGAAGCCGATCCTGGCGTTCGGCGAGATGTTGAGTCCCGGGATGATCGTGGGCAGGTTCATCGCGAACACCGCGAAGAAGATCGTCGCGATGATCGGCAGGAAACGGCGTCCCTGCTCCTTCCCCAGGATCTCCTCCGCGATGTGGACCCGGACGAAGTCCAGGCAGATCTCGGCGAAGTTCTGGACCCCGCGGGGGACCAACCTGGGGTTCCGCATGGCGAGCATGAAGAAGCCCAGGAGGACCACGGTCATGAGCAGACGGATGATCATGAGCCGGTCCAGCACGAACGCGTCACCGGCGAATCCGGTCAGCCACTGATCGGCAGGGAAGAACTCGTAGTCAATGTTCGGGGGGTGAAACTCGCCCTTGAAGGCCAGAAGCGTGGTACTCAGTGTGTTCTCCCCTGGTCGTGTTGGGCGGCGTGCGCCCGAGCGCGTTCGGTACGAGTGGCCCGGTGTTCGCGGCCGAGTTGGGATTCCGCGCGACCGCCTCGGGCCGTGGTGCAGCCCGGTGACGTGCTCGTCTCACCGCAGATGAGGATAACACCCTGGTCTCGGGCCGGTGTCACAGGGGGACCCGTCAGCCGGCATCGGGTTCCACGTACGGAGCCCGGGTCTTGAGGACCGCCCACGTCTCCCCCGCCAGGACCACGATCAGAGCGGCGATGACGGTCACGGCGAAGGCGGGCCGCGAGTAGAAGTCGAATCGGGAGAGCGCCGCCACGACCCCCATGGCGGCGAGGAGTTTGACCAGCCAGGTCCCCAGGACGACGGCCGCGGTCGTCTGGGGCGCCGAGTGGGCCGTGGCGATGACCACGATCGCAGTGGTGAGCACGAACGCGCCGCCCACCGCGGCGCCCATCAGCGCACCCCACAGCCCGGGGGTCCCGTCGACGGCGGTCCATGCCGCCGCGCTGATCACGGTGAGCACGACGAGCGCCACCGCGCCGAGCCGCACCGCCTTGCGGAGGCCGGCTGTGTGTGGGCTTTCGGCGGGCTGCGCGGGTGTCGTGGGGATGTCCGTCATGGCGAGCAGCCTAGCGGGGACCGATCGGCCCGTTCGTGTCGCGCTCACCCCTCGAACTCCTCAGGCGCGGGACCAGGGTGGCGGCGAGGACCGCGATGAGTCCGGCGGCCGCGAGCGGGACGATCACCTCGGTGGGGAGCATCGTCGCCCCGACCGCACCGAACGCGATGAGGGAGACCCATGCGTAGATGACCAGAGCGACCCGCCGATGGGAGTGACCGAGGTCGAGCAGGCGGTGATGCAGGTGCATCTTGTCGGGGGCGAACGGACTGCGGCCGGCGCCGACCCGGCGGATCACCGCCAGGACGAGGTCGAGCATCGGAACGAACATGGCGGCCGCGACCACGATCATCGGCGAGAGCAGGACGATCATCTCCTGCGGCCCGTACAGGCTCTGTGAGATCTTCCCGGACGCGCTGGTGGAGGCCGCGGCGAGGACGAGGCCGATCAGCATCGAACCCGAATCGCCCATGAATATCCGGGCGGGTTGGAAGTTGTGGGGCAGGAAACCCAGCAACGCCCCGGCCAGGACCGCGGTGACGAGTGCCGGGGGGTACGCACCGACGGTCCCGCCCTGGTCGAGCATGATCCCGACGGAGAACACACAGATCGCCATGGCCGCGATGGCGCCGAGCCCGGCGGCGAGGCCGTCCAGGCCGTCGACGAAGTTCATCGCGTTGACGATCGTCAGGGTGAAGACCACCGTGAGCAACCCCGCCTGGAGTTGGTCCAGGACGAGGATGTTGCCGTCCCCGAACGGGATGTACACCAACGTCCACGAGACGCCCATGGCCACCAGGACGCCGGCCGCTGCCGCCTGACCGGCGAGCTTGGTCACCGCTCCGAGACCGAGGATGTCGTCGACGATCCCCACCAGCACGATCACCCCGCCCGCGATGATCGTCGCCTCCACGTCCGGGGCGAACGGCGGGAACGCCCGGTTGAGAGCCGGGAGCTGCGCGGCCAGGTAGACCGCGACCAGCATCCCGGTGAAGATGCCGACCCCGCCGAGGCGGGGCGTCGGCACGACGTGCACGTCCCGGTCGCGGGGATAGGCCAGGCCCCCGATCGCCGGCGCCACTCCCCTGACCAGACCCGTGACGACGAAGGTGACCAGGCCGGCCGTCACCGCGATGAGCAGGAGCTCGCGGAACGGCACCCCTATTCCCACGGTCAGACCACCCGGTCAGCCACGCAGGGCCGCGGGGTCGGTTCCCAGGACCTCCCCGACACGCTCCGCGCTCACGGCCCCCTCCCGGACGATCCGGGGGGCGGGTCCGGTGAGGTCGACGATCGTCGAGGGCTCCCCCACCGCGCAGGGGCCGCCGTCCAGGTAGACCGCGACCGAGTCGCCGAGTTGGTCACGCGCCTGCGCGACCGTCGTGGCCGGGGGTTGACCTGAGACGTTGGCGCTGGAGACGGCGAGGGGGCCGACCTCCCGCAGGAGCTCTATCGCGACCGGGTGCAGCGGCATCCGGAGCATCACGGTGCCCTGGGTGTGCCCGAGATTCCAGTTCAGTGACGGCGCCTGGTGCACGATCAGGCTCAGACCTCCGGGCCAGAAGGCGCGGATGAGGTCGCGCGCGGTCGCCGAAGTACTCACGACCAGGCCGTCGATGGTCTCCCAGGATCCCACCAGGACGGGGACGGGCATGTCCGGGCCGCGACGCTTGGCCGAGAGCAGGAGGGTGACGGCGTCCGGGTCGAAGGCGTCGGCGGCGATGCCGTAGAGCGTGTCCGTGGGGGTCACGACGAGCCGACCGGCACGTAGTGCGCCGGCCGCGGAACTGAGGCCGACCTCCCGACCGGTGTCCTCGGTGCAGTCGTAGGTGATGGTCACCGGGTGATCCCCTTCCGGGCTCTCGGGTCGACCTCGTCGTCGTCGTGATGATCGCCGCCTGGATGATCGAGTCTCGTCGCGGTGACGAAGCGCGGGCGTCCGGCGAGGTCGGTGTGCTGCTCCACGGTACCGAAGCATCCCTGTGCCCAGACCACCGCCGCGACCTCGGCGCCGGTCGTGTCGTCGTGCTCCACCGCCAGGTGCCCACCCGGCACCAGGAGGCCGGCCGCGACGCCGACGAGCGGGGTGATGACGGCGAGGCCGTCGTCCCCCCCGAACAGAGCGGTCGACGGCTCGTGCCCGAGCACGTCCACCGGGAGCTCGTCGGACCGTGGGATGTACGGCGGGTTGGACACCACCGCGTCGACCCTGCCCGACAGGCCCGCCAGGACGTCGGGGTCCGTGGCGTCACCCGCGTGGACCACCACCGGGGTGTCCCCCGCCGCAACCCGGTCGGCGGCGTTGCGCCGGAGCCACCCGAGCGCGCTCTCGTGAAGTTCGACTGCGTGGACCTGCGCGTCGGGCCTGGCGTGGGCGATCTCGAGGGCCAGCGTGCCGCTACCGGCGCAGAGGTCCACGACGACCGGGCCCGGTCCGACGCCCGGAGGCCGGAGGGCGGACAGCGTGTCCTCGACGAGCAGTTCCGTCTCCGGCCTGGGGATGAAGACCCCCGGGCCCACCGCGAGGTCGAGTCGCCCCGACACGGCCCGGCCGAGCAGGTACTGGAGCGGGGTCCGGTCGCGGGTGCGGGCGGCGACTATCCGTCCGACCTCGGCGACCCCGGCCGCGCCCACCCCCTCGACAAGTGGGAGCGCGGAGCGTCCGACACCCAGGACGTGTGCGCAGATCAACTGCGCCTCCACGAGTGCGGAGTCGATGCCGGCCGCCTGTAGCTCGCGCGCTGCCGACCTCACGACCCCGGTCGCCGGCACGGGGCGGGGGTCCACGGCCTACGCGTCTTCCATACGTCTGCGACGGTCCTCGGCGGCCAGGGCGTCCAGTACCGCGTCGAGGTCGCCGTCGAGCACGGCGTCGAGATTGTGCGCCTTGAACCCGACACGGTGATCCGCGATGCGGTTCTCCGGGAAGTTGTAGGTGCGGATCCGCTCCGAACGGTCGACGGTGCGGACCTGGGTGGACCTGCCCTCGGAGGCCTCGGCGCTCGCGGCCTCCTCGGCCGCCGCCTGGAGCCGGGCGGCGAGGACCTCGAGCGCGCGTTGCTTGTTCTGCAGCTGACTACGTTCGTTCTGACACGTGACGACAGTTCCGGTGGGCAGGTGCGTGATCCGCACCGCCGAGTCGGTGGTGTTGACACCCTGCCCGCCCTTGCCGGACGAGCGGTAGACGTCGATCCGCAGATCCGACTCGTCGATCTCGACCGGCCCCACGTCCTCGGGTTCCGGGAACACCAGCACGCCGGCGGCTGACGTGTGGACCCGGCCCTGCGACTCCGTGACCGGTACCCGCTGGACGCGGTGCACCCCGCCCTCGAACTTCAGTCGCGACCACACGCCCTCGCGGGAGGGGTGCCGGGACCGGATGGAGAACGAGGCGTCCTTGTAGCCTCCCAGGTCGGACTCGGTCACCCCGAGGACCTCGACGACCCACCCGTGCTTCTCGGCGTACCGGGTGTACATGCGGGCCAGGTCCGCCGCGAACAGCGCCGACTCCTCCCCTCCCTCGCCGGACTTGATCTCCATGAGCACGTCGTCCGCGTCGTGGGGGTCCCGCGGTGCCAACAGGTCGGCCAGGCGCGACTCCAGGCGCGTGGCCTCGGTCGCCAACCGCTCGGCCTCCTCGGCGAACGACGAGTCGTCACCGGCCAGTTCACGCGCGGCGGACAGATCGCCCCGGGTCGACTCCAGCGCGCGGTAGCACTGCACCACGGGGGTCAGCTCGGCGAATCGCTTGCCAACCCTGCGCGCGGCCACCGGGTCCTCGTGGAGCGCCGGGTCCGACAGCTGCGCCTCGAGGCCCCCGTACTCGGAGAGGACGTCGTCGACCGAGGACGGCGATCGTCCCGGGGCCTCTGTCACTCCTCGTCCTGCGGCAGTGTCGGGGTCGTCTTGGCCACCTGCAACAGGAACTCGTAGTTGGTGTTGGTCTTGCGCAGTTGCGACATCAGGAGGTCGATGGCCTGGTGCGAGTCGAGGCCCGACAGCACGCGCCGCAGCTTGTGCATGACACCGGCCTCCTCGGGCGTCATCAGAAGCTCTTCCTTGCGCGTGCCCGAGGGGCCCACGTCGACCGCCGGGAACACGCGCCGCTCGGCGATGCGCCGGTCCAGTTTGAGCTCGGCGTTGCCGGTGCCCTTGAACTCCTCGAAGATCACCGTGTCGCCGGCGGACCCGGTCTCGACCATCGCCGTGGAGATGATGGTCAGGGACCCTCCGTTCTCGATGTTGCGCGCCGCCCCCAGGAACCGCTTGGGCGGATAGAGCGCCGTGGAGTCGACACCACCGGACAGGATGCGCCCCGACGCGGGCGACGAGTTGTTGTAGGCGCGGCCCAGCCGGGTGATCGAGTCGAGGAGGACCACGACGTCCTGCCCCATCTCCACCAGCCGCTTGGCCCGCTCGATCGCGAGTTCGGCGACCTGGGTGTGATCCGACGGCGGACGGTCGAAGGTCGAGGCGATGACCTCACCCTTGACCGACCGCTGCATGTCGGTCACCTCCTCCGGTCGCTCGTCGACGAGCACGACCATGAGGTGGCATTCGGGGTTGTTGACCGCGATCGAGTTGGCGATGTTCTGCAGGATCGTGGTCTTGCCCGCCTTGGGCGGGGAGACGATCAGCGCTCGCTGCCCCTTGCCGATGGGCATGATCAGGTCGATCACGCGGGTAGAGAGGATGTTCTTCTCTGTCTCGAGGCGCAGACGCTGGTTGGGGTAGAGCGGCGTGAGCTTGCCGAACTCCGGACGGTTGCGGGCATCCTCGAGGGGCCCTCCGTTGACCGAGTCGATCCTGACCAGCGGGTTGAACTTCGCCCGGTTCTTGCCACCCTGATTGCCGCCACGACCGCCACCCTGCCCGCCGCCGGGCCCGTCGTTCTGGGTGTCGCTCTGGCCGTCCCGCGGCATCTTGACCGCGCCGGTGATCGCGTCGCCACGACGCAGGCCGTGCTTGCGGATCATGTTCATCGAGACGTAGACGTCGTTCGAACCCGCGAGGTAACCGGAGGTGCGGACGAACGCGTAGTTGTCCAACACGTCGAGGATCCCGGCGACCGGCTGGAGGACGTCGTCGTCCCGCACCTCGGTCTCGCCCTCCGACGGACGGCCACCGCCACCACCGCGGTTGCGCTCACGCCGGCGACGGCTTCGACGACCGCGGCCGCTCCCGTCGTCGTCATCACGGTTCTGACCGTCGCCGCGCGGGCCGT
>NZ_JAALEB010000189.1:0-1655 GCF_014145165.1 Dietzia sp. Cai40
CCGGGCCCGGGCCGGGCTCACGCGGGCAGCGGGGTCCGCGCCGGAGTGCCGGGCTGCCGGTGGAGGCCGGCACGCCGCTCGAGGTACCCGGCGATCCTGCCGATCGCGTTCTCGAGCACCTCGGCGTCGGGCAGGCACACGATCCGGAAGTGGTCCGGCTCGGGCCAGTTGAAGCCGGTGCCGTGGGTCACCAGGACGTGCTCGGAGCGCAGTAGATCCAGCACCAGTTCCTCGTCGCTGCCGATGCCGAACCTCTCGGTGTCCAACCGGGGGAAGCAGTAGAGCGCACCGCGGGGCGCCACGCAGCTCACGCCCGGGATGGCGTTGAGGCGCTCGGTCGCCAGTGCGAGTTGTCGCTCGATCCGGCCGTCGGGGTCGATCACGTCGGCACCCCACGGTGAGTCCTCGGCCAGCGCGACCGGGATCGCGTACTGGCCCGGGACGTTGGGGCACACCCGCATGTTTGCCAGCAGGGTGAGCCCTTCCAGCAGGTCCTGCGCCCGCTCGAGGGGCCCGGTCGCGGCGACCCAGCCGGCCCGGTATCCGCACACCCGGTACGCCTTGGACAGGCCGCCGAAGGTCAGGCAGAGCACGTCGTCACCGGCGGCCAGCGCCGCGTGGTGATGGCGGGCGCCCGAGAAGATCACCTTCTCGTAGATCTCGTCGCTGAGCAGGACGAGCCCGTGCCGACGGGCGATGTCGGCCATCCCCCGGACGGTCTCGGCACTGTAGACGGCGCCGGTCGGGTTGTTGGGGTTGATCACCACCAGCGCGGTCGTCCGCGGCGTGATCTTGGACTCGATGTCCGCCAGCGAGGGGTTCCAGCCGTCGGACTCGTCCGCCAGGTAGTGCACGGGCACGCCACCGGTGAGGTTCACCGCGCCGGTCCAGGTGGGGTAGTCCGGTGCCGGGACCAGGATCTCGTCGCCCGGATCGACCATCGCCTGCAGGACCAGGGTGATGAGCTCGCTCACCCCGTTGCCCAGGAACACGTCCTCGGCGCGGATCCCGGGCACCCCCCAGCGCCGGTAGTGCTCGGCCACCGCCGCCCGTGCCTGCGGGATGCCCCGCGAATCCGAGTAGGCCTGGCCCGCGCCGAGTTCGCGGGCCACGGCATCCACGATCTCGGGCCGGGCCTCGAGACCGAACGGGTGCATGTTCCCCAGGTTCAGTCGCAGGATGTCGTGGCCCTCGGATTCCAGCCGCATGGCCTCGGTGAGGATCGGACCGCGGACGTCGTAGCGCACGTCGCGGAGGCGTCGGGATTGGCGGTAGATCTGCATGTGGACCATCACATCGCCAAAGTGGACTGGCGGAAAGGTCCACTTCACGCAGACCCGTGAGACCACTTTTGGCCTCGCGCGCCTAGGCTGAGCGCATGGCCCGCACCGCCCGTCCCGGATCCCTGGTCCTGGGCGAGGTCTCGGGCACCGCGGATCTGGTGGACGCGATCATCGACCTGATCTCCGACGGTTCCCTCGCCGACGGCGACAGGCTGCCCTCCACGCGCGCGCTCGCCGAGCAGACCGGGCTCTCCCGCGGCACCGTGGTCCGGGGGTTCGACGAACTCTCGGCCGCCGGCTTCATCGACTCCGTCCAGGGCTCGGGCACCCGGGTCGCCGCCGGGGCGGGTCAGGCGGCACGCGCCGGGGCGC
>NZ_JAALEB010000018.1:0-20798 GCF_014145165.1 Dietzia sp. Cai40
CCGCGCGGTCGTTCCTCCGGGCCCCCGCCGGTACGTCCTCGCCCTCCATGGCCCCGAGTCAACGGCATCCGGCCGCCCGCCGCATCCTGCGTGTCGGAGCCGTGGTGCACGATGGGCGACATGACCTCCGTTCCCGGCACCTCCGTTCCCGGCGCCGTCTCCACCCCAGGACCCGACCGTCACGCGCTCCGCTCGCGCGCCGACGAACTGTTGGGCGCGCTCGCCGGGCCGGGGGCGGCGCTGCGGGAGGACCAGTGGACCGCGATCGAGGCGCTCGTGGCCGACCGCCGGCGGGCCCTCGTCGTGCAGCGCACCGGCTGGGGCAAGTCGGCCGTGTACTTCATCGCCGCCCGTCTGCTCCGGGAACTCGGCTCGGGGCCCACGGTGATCGTCTCGCCGCTGCTGGCGCTCATGCGGAACCAGGTCGAGGCGGCCGCGCGGGCCGGGGTACGGGCGGCCACCATCAATTCGGCCAACATGACCGAGTGGGACGACGTGCGCGCCTCGGTCCGCGCCGGCGAGGTGGACGTTCTACTGGTCAGCCCGGAGCGGCTCAACAACCCTGACTTCCGCGACACCGTGCTGCCCGCGCTGGCCGCGGACGCCGGACTGGTGGTGGTCGACGAGGCCCACTGCGTCTCGGACTGGGGGCACGATTTCCGGCCCGACTACCGCCGGATCCGCACGCTGCTGGCCGATCTGCCCGAGGGCGTACCGGTGTTGGCCACCACCGCCACGGCCAACGACCGGGTGGTGCGCGACGTGGCGCAGCAGCTCGGTGTGGGCGAACGGCCGGGTGGGCCGGATCGCGCGGACTCGGAGGAGGGTGACCCCGCGGCGTCCGACACCCTCGTCCTGCGGGGTGGGTTGGACAGGGAGTCGCTGCGGCTGTCGGTCGTGGCGATCGACGACTCGGAGCGTCGCGCGGCGTGGTTGGTGGAGAACCTGGAGTCCCTGCCGGGCAGCGGGATCGTCTACAGCCTGACCGTCGCGGCGGCGGAGGACATGGCCGAGTTGCTCACCTCCGCCGGGCACCGGGTGAGCGCCTACACCGGCCGCACCGACGCGGGCGAGCGCGAGGAGCTCGAGCGCGCGCTGTTGGACAACGAGGTCAAGGCGCTGGTCGCCACCTCCGCGCTGGGCATGGGATTCGACAAGCCCGACCTGGGCTTCGTCGTCCACCTCGGAGCCCCGCCGTCGCCCATCTCCTACTACCAGCAGATCGGTCGCGCCGGTCGTGCGGCCGACCGGGCCGAGGTGGTCCTGCTGCCCGGCCCCGAGGACCGGGCCATCTGGAACCACTTCGCGTCTCTGGCCTTTCCCCCCGAGGACGTGGTCCGCCGGGTGCTCGACGCCCTGGAACCCGACCGGCCGCAGTCGACCCAGGCCCTCGAACCCGCGGTCGATCTGGGCCGGACCCGGCTGGAGATGGTGCTCAAGGTGCTCGACGTGGACGGCGCGGTCCAGCGCGTGCGGGGCGGGTGGATCTCCACAGGACGACAGTGGCACTACGACGCCCAGCGCTACGCCGGGCTGGCCGAGGCCCGGCGGTCGGAGCAGGAGGCGATGATCGCGTACGAGCGGACCGGCTCCTGCCGGATGGAGTTCCTGCGCACGCAACTCGACGACCCCACTCTCGACCCGACCTCCGGCGGATGCGGACGATGCGACAACTGCACCGGCGATCGCAGGTCGACCTCAGTCGACGACGGTGCGCTGACCCGGGCACGCGAGGCTCTGGAGCGCCCGGGCGTGGTCCTACCTCCGCGACGCCAGTGGCCCACCGGGCTCGCGCGGCTGGACGTGCCGCTGAAGGGCAAGATCTCCGACGGCCCCGCCGAGGGCCGCGCGTTGGCCCGACTGACCGACCTCGGCCTGGGCCAGAAGCTTCGCGGGCTGCTCGCCGGGCCCGACCAGGAGGCGCCCGACTGGGTGGTCCGTGCCTGCGTTCCGGTTCTGCGCGACTGGGGGTGGGAGGAACGCCCCACCGGCGTGGTGGCCCTGCTCACGGGCGAGCGACCGCTCCTCGTGGGGAGTCTGGCCCGCGCGCTCGCGCAGATGGGCCGGATGGACCACCTCGGGGAACTCACCCGAGACGCCGCGCTCCCCGCGGTGACCGCCCAGAACTCGGCCTACCGGGTCGCCCAGCTGTGGGGCACGCTGACCGGCCCGGAGATCGACCCCACCGGGCCCGTCCTGCTGGTCACCGATCTGTTCGGGACGGGCTGGACGGCCACGGAGTCCGCCAGGCATCTGCGGTCCGCCGGGGCCCCGGCCGTCCTCCCGCTGGCGGTGGCCACCGCCGGCTGACCCGACGAGTGTGCAGCAGCGGACGAGCCGTCGACACGGGATAATCGCGGCCATGGACTTCTCAGCGTCTCCGCCACGGCGCCTCGGGCCCGGGTTCGCCACCTCCGACACCCGGGAGCTCGCATGAGCGCCCTGACGGTGGCCGCCCTCGCGGTCGGGTTCGTCCTCCTCGTCGCGGGCGGGGAGTCACTCGTCCGGGGGGCCGGCAGGCTGGCCGTCAGCCTGGGGATCTCGCCGCTGGTGGTGGGGTTGACCGTCGTCGCCTTTGCCACCTCGACACCGGAACTGGCGGTGAGTGTCGACGCCGCCCTCAGCGGCCACCCGGGCCTGGCGGTCGGAAACGTGGTGGGCAGCAACATCGCGAACGTGCTGCTCATCCTGGGTCTCACGGCGTTGATCGCCCCGCTGCTCGCGAAATCCCGCATCGTCCGCGTCGACATCCCCATCATGGTGGGGTTCTCCGTACTGCTGTTGGTGGTGGCACTGGACGGGGTGATCAGTTCCCTCGACGGACTGCTGCTGTTCGCCGGGGTGGTGGCCTACGTGGTGGCGACCGTCATCATCTCGCGAAGGCGCGCCGCCGACCCGACCAGCACGGCGCAGGACGAGCCGACCGAGGAGCACGCGGAGGGCGCGACGGGCGAGCAGAGCGCAGCGGGCGCGGGTACGCCGGAGAGCGCAGCGGGCGCGGTCGACGTGGACCCGGCCGAGGACGGGGCGTCGCACTCTGTGCTCAAGAGCAGCGCGATGGTGGCGCTGGGTGTGCTCATGCTGGTCGTGGGCGCGAGACTCTTGGTCACCGCGGCGAGCGATCTGGCGGCGGCCTGGGGCATGAGCGATCTGGTCATCGGCCTCACGGTGGTGGCGATCGGCACGTCACTCCCCGAACTCGCGACCAGCCTCGTGGCCGCGTTCCGGGGGGAGCGCGACCTCGCCGTCGGCAACATCGTCGGCAGCAATATGTTCAACATCGGTGCCGTTCTCGGGATCACCTCGCTCATCACGCCCATCGAGGTCGCGGCGGGCGCCATCCGCTTCGACCTGCCGATCATGGTGGCGGTGGCGCTGGCCCTGTTGCCCATCGCCTTCACCGGCATGGCGATCAAGCGCTGGGAGGGGCTCCTCTTCGCCGGGTTCTACGCGGCCTACATCGCCTACGTGGTGCTCCAGGCGTCCGACCACGACGCCCTGGAGCCGTTCAGCACCGCGATGCTCTGGTTCGTCATCCCCTTCACCGCGGTGTGGCTGATCGTGCTGGCCACCTACGAACTCGGGGTGATCCGGGGACGGAGACAGGTGCGACGACACCTCGTCCCGGACGAGTAGCGCTGCCTGACACGGGGCCGCGCATCGGCGTGGCTCGGGTCCGCGGTCCACCCCGGCGACGGAACCGTGGTCAGGACAGCTCGGCGAACCGTTCGGTGTCGCGTACCCGGCCGGAGACGATGATCGTGTCGCCCGCGGTGAGAACCGTCTCGGCGGTGGCGTAGGTGAACCCCTCCCCCGGCCGTTTGATGGCGACCACGGTGACGCCGAAGTCGGTGCGGATGCTGCTCTGTCCGAGCGGCTGGCCGAGAGCGAAGGTGGGGGCGGAGGTCTTGACCATGGCGAAGCCGTCGTCGAACTCGATGTAGTCGATCATCCGGCCCCGCACCAGGTGAGCCACCCGTTTACCCATGTCGTGCTCGGGTCGCACGACATGGTGGACGCCGATCTGGGTCAGGATCTTGGCGTGGGAGTTGCTGGTGGCCTTGGCCCAGATGTTGGGCACGCCCAGGTTGATGAGAACCGACGCGGTGAGCAGGCTGGCCTCGAGATCCGAGCCCATTCCCACGACCGCGCGGTCAAACTGGTGGACCGACAACTGGCGCAGTGATTCGTCGTCGGTGGTGTCCGCCACCACCGCGTGGGTCAGACGGTGGGAGATCTTCTGCACCACGGCGTCGCTGGAGTCCACGCCCAGGACCTCGGCGCCCTGCGCCATCAGTTCCAGGGCCAGGGACTTGCCGAACCGGCCCAGTCCCAGGACCACGACAGCATCGGGGGCTCGTCGTCTAGCCAATGAGGGGCCTCTCTGCGGGGAGGTCGTACCGACGGCCACGCTGTCGCGCGGCCAGAGCACTGACCATGGTGATCGGGCCGATTCGACCCAGGTACATCAGCAGTATCAGTATCCACTGGCCCCAGTGGGGAAGCTCGGCGGTGATCCCCGTGGACAACCCCACCGTGGCGAACGCCGAGGTGACCTCGAACAGCAGCTCGTTGAGACCGAAGGGAGTCCCGGCCAGCAGCACGATGGTCGAGGTCATGACGAGCCCGATCCCGATCAACGCCACCGCGAGTGCCTGGCGCTGCACCCGGGTGTCCACGCGACGATCGAGAATGGTCACCGACCGCTCACCACGGACCTCGGCGATGATGATGAACAGCAACAGGGCGAAGGTCGTCACCTTGATCCCGCCGGCGGTCCCGCCGCTGCCCCCGCCGATGAACATCAACACATCGGTGACGAGCAGCGTCGCGTCGTCCAGGTCCGCGTAGTCGACGCTGTTGAACCCGGCCGTCCGGGGCATCACGCCCTGGAACGCCGCCACCAGGACCTTCTGCGCCGCACCGTAGTCCTGGAGGGTGCGGGCCCACTCCAACGCGAGGACCGCGCCGAAGCCGAGAGCCAACAGCACCGCCGTGACCGAGACGGTCAGTCGTGTGTGCAGGGTCCACCCCGCCCGTGACCGGCTCCTCGGCGTGGTCCGCCGCAGCCGGCGGCCCACCTCGAACAGGACCGGGAACCCGAGGCCGCCCAGGATGACCGCGATCATCAGCGGAACGCAGATCCACGGATCGGTGGCGAACCCGATCATGTTGTCGCTGTAGAGGGCGAACCCGGCGTTGTTGAACGCCGAGATGGCGTGGAACACCCCGAGCCACAGCGCCCGCAGCACCGGTTCGTCGTAGCCCAGGGCGAAACGGACGGTCAGCGCGGCCGCGGTGACGAGCTCGATCAGGATGCTCAACCGGATCACACCGACGACGACGTCGCGGACGTCGCCGAGTTCGGAGGCCCGCGCTTCGGCTGCGGTGTTCATCCGGGCCTTGAGGCCGATCTGATCGGCCAACATCAGTCCGACCATCGACGCCATGGTCATGATTCCCAGGCCTCCGACCTGGATCAGGGCGAGGATGACCACCTGCCCGAACCCTGACCAGTGCACAGGGGTGTCCACGACGATCAACCCGGTCAGGCACATCGCCGAGGTCGCCGTGAACAGCGCCTCCGTCACCCCGGTGCCGCCACCGGGCTCGACGGCTCCGGGGAGGAGCAACAACGCGGTTCCCACCGCTATCGCCGCGGCGAAACTCATCGCCACGACCCGGACCGGGCTCAACACCACCCACCCGGACAACCGCCGCACCCCGGACGGCCACACCCGCCTGTCACCACCAGTCACGACCACAGACTGTAGACCCACGATTCCGGACGGAGGTCTCTGAACCCGTCATACCCCCACCAATAGACGATCCGCCGTTAGGCACAGGCCGAGGCGGGAATCGACGCCGGGGAACGACTCCCCCACGGCGATGTCGCTGCGATGGCCCCCACCCTCCGACCGCGACCACTCCCGCAAAAGTCCTGGCGACACCGCCGCCATCGGCGCAGTGCATCCCGTGCCTCGCACTGCCGGAGACAGATCACCGCCAACTGTGGCCCACGCCACAATCCTGATGTAGGATAACGACTGTTAGCCACGGGCGGAACGTCACTGACCGCGCTGCGCCCGATTCCCACTCGAACCCCGACGTCATCTCAGGAGTGCCGGAACGCTCCTGACGACGCCACGGGTCGAGGACCACAACGAAGGACGGTAACGCCGTGCAGTCATCACTCATCTCTCTGTCCTCCATGGAGAGAGTCCACATCGGGACCCCGGTCGCGGAGGCCGCGGCGCAGGAAGCGGAGTTGCTCGGCGCGAGCCGTGTCTTCGTGGTCTGCAGTGGGACCCTGAACTCCCAGACCGACGAGATCCAGCGGGTGATCGAGGCGCTGGGCGAGCGCTTCGTCGGCCTGTTCGACGCGGTCCGGCCCCACGTTCCCCGCGAGGACGTCATCGCGGCGACCCTGGTCGCGGCCGAGGCGGACCCGGACATGCTGCTGTGCGTCGGCGGCGGGTCGGCGACGGACCTGACCAAGATCCTCGCGGTCACGCTGGAGCACGGGATCCGCGAGGCGTCCGATATGGACGGCTACCACCTCCAGGTCAATCCGGACACCTCGGTGACCGCCCCGAGCTTCTCGGCTCCGAGCATCCCCGTGGTCGTGGCGCCCACCACCCTCGCCGGCGGCGAGTTCAACGCCCTGGCGGGATCGACGGACGAGAAGACCAACGTCAAGGAGGGCTACGTCCACCCGGCGATGACCCCGCGGGCCGTCATCCTCGATCCCGCGCTCACGCGGCACACGCCGGAATGGCTGTGGCTCTCGACCGGGGTGCGCGCCCTGGACCACGCCTTCGAGACCCTGGGATCACTCGAGTCGAACGGGTACTACGACGGGATGGCGATGAACGCCATCCGCCTGCTCTCGGAAGGACTCGTCCGTGTGAAGGAGGACGCGGGCGACCTGGAGGCCCGGCGGATGTGCCAGGTCGGGGCCTGGTCCTCGATGGTCGCGATCGTGGCGGGCCTCGACATGGGCATCAGCCACGCGGTCGGGCACGCGCTCGGCGGGTCGTTCAAGGTCCCGCACGGGTACACCTCGTGCGTCATGGCGCCCTTCGCCCTGGAGTACAACCGAGAGGTCAACGAGCATCGCCAGGCCCTGATCAGCGTCGCCTTCGGCGAACCGCAGACGCCCGCGCACGAGCTCGCCGACTCGCTCATCCGGCGACTCGGCATGCCGCGGTCGCTGGGCGAGGTCGGGCTGTCCGAGGATGATCTCCCCAGCCTGGCGGCGTACACCTTCAAGGACATCTGGTGCGGGACCAACCCGAACCCGATCGCGAACGCGGACGCGCTGGTTCCGCTGCTGCGACGAGCGCTCTGATCAGCGATACAGACCGGACCGGCCCCCTCTCGCCCGTGGCGGAGGGGGCCGGTCCGTCTGCGCGGGCGCGGCGTGCGAGAGCGCTATCGGGCCGCCTCCGCCGCGCCGCCCCGGACCCCGCGCCGGGGCCCGAGGATGCCGTTGACGATGTAGTCCACGTAGGTGGAGACCAGCGCATCGATGTCGTAGTCGTCCCGCAGCCACCAACTCACACCGTTCATGAGGTCCAGGACGGCGACGGCCGCACGCAGCGGATCGTCGACACCGAACTCGCCGGCGCGGATGCCCGCGGCGATCACGTCGCGCACCCGCCGCTGGTAGTACTTCCGGTACTCGACCACGCGCTCACGGTGGTCCTCCGTCAGCGCCGAGAGCTCCCGCAGGCTCACCAGATGCTCCACCCTGTTCACGGCCAGGTGGCGGAGGTGGACATCGACCAGCGAGGTGAGCCGCTCGGCCGGCGTGCCAGCTTCGTCGAGGACGAGCAGATGCTCCTCCACCGGGACCCGGGTCATCTTGAGGGCGATCGCGTAGAGGATCTCCTCTTTGGAGCTGAAGTGGTTGTAGAGGCTGGCACCCTTGATCCCCACCGAATCGGCGATGCCGCGCATCCCCGCCGAGTGGTAGCCCTGCTCGGCGAAGTACTCGGCCGCCGCGGCCAGTATCGAATCGCGTCTGCTGGGCTCGGTGTTCAGCGTCTCAGTCCTTTGCGTGCAGGCGGCGTAGCTCTCTCTTGAGCAGTTTGCCCTGTGGGTCCGTGGGGAGTTCGTCCACGATCGTGATCACCTTGGGGACCTTATAGCCTGCGAGCACCGTCTTGCAGTGCTCTCGCAACTCCGGACCCGACACGTCGCTGCCGTCGACCGCGATGACGAAGCCGGTGACGGCCTCGGACCAGTACTCGTCCGGGAGACCGACGACGGCGGCGCGCGCCACCCCGGGATGGGCCTGCAGGACCCGCTCGACCTCCTGGGAGGACACGTTGTATCCCCCCGTCTTGATCATGTCCTTGTTGCGGTCGAGGAAGAACATGTTGCCCTCGGCGTCGCGTCGGACGATGTCACCGGTGTGGAGCCAGCCGCCGTCGAGGACCGCGGCGGTCTTCTCGGGATCCTTGTAGTACCCCGCCATCACCGACGGGGTGCGACACAGGAGCTCCCCGCTCTCCGCCTCGTTCCCGTCGGCGTCGACCACCCTGACCTCCAGATGGCCGACCGGTTTACCGATCCAGGTGGGGTCCTGCCCGGGAACGTCCTCGAGTTGCTTGAACCAGCCGACCGACCCCAACTGGGTCAGTTCCGACTGCCCCCAGTAGGTTCCCCAGATCGACGACGGGGCGGCGCGGTGCCATGCGTCCACCGTCCGCGGGGAGACCTGTCCCCCGTAGGTCAGACACCGCTGGATGGTCCCCACCGCATCGGGCCCGAAGCCCGGATGGTCCGCCAGGGAGATGAAGAACGTCGGCGTCTGGGCCAGGACCGTGATCTGCTCTGTCCTGATCATGGTCAACACGTCGGCGGGCGCGAGGCTGGCCGGCAGGACGAGGGTCGCGCCCAGGAGGATGAGGGAGGTCAGGGACCCGATCCCGGCGATGGTGTGGAACGGCATGACGAACAACCAGACGTCGTCGTCCAGGCAGCGCAGTCCCCACGTGTACGCGGGTGCGGTGGAGATCAGGTAGTTGCGGTGCGGCAACATGACCCCCTTCGGTGCCGCCTCGGTCCCGCTCGTGTAGACGATCATCGCGAGGTCGAGCTCGTCGATGTCACACTCGGGCTCCGTGTCCGGGGAGGACCCGAGGTGGCGGTCGAAGTCGTGGCAGCCCGTCTCGTCCGTGCTCACGGACTCCGTACCGTCGGGTCCCGTGCAGTCGAGGACGACGATCTCGGGCCGGTTCTCCGACTCACCGAGCGCCGCACGGACCACCGGGAGGAACTCCGCGGCCACGACCACCGCGGCGGGCTCGAGGTGGGCGAGCTGTTGCGCCACCTCGCCCGTGCCCAACAACACGTTGATCCCGGAGTAGGCGGCGCCGATCTTGAGAATTCCGTAGTAGGCGATGACCGACTCCACACGGTTGCGCGCCATCACCGCGACCCGGTCGCCGCGGGCCACACCGAGCCCGAGGAGCATGTGGGCGGCCCGGTTGGCGCCCCGGTCGAGCTCACCGTAGGTGGTCACGGTCCGACCGCCACCGGGTGCGTAGGAGACGATCGCGGCTTTGCCTGCCCGGCTCTGCGCATGACGGCGGAGCTGGTCACCCAGGGTCGCCCGTCCCAGGGGAGCGGACTGAACCGAGGTCAGGCGGTGGCCCGGGGCGCCACCGGTCCCCGAGGGCTGGCGCGGATCGGTGACACTCGACTCGACACGTACCGGCTGTTCCATGATTTCTCGCTCTCCCGCACTACTTACCGCCGTTAGTATGATCTGGCTCATACTTGCATCGCGGGCGAACGCGGTCAACCCCGAAGCAGACGAGAGTGTTCCCAACTTGTCCAGAGGAGTTCTCCGAACCCTTGGCCGTCTGACTAACTGCTGTTAGTCTGCGGAGTATGACCACAGTCACTGATTCGGATCGTCGCCGACTCCGCTCGGCGGTACGCCGGGGCAACGTCCCGACCATGCTCGCCGTCCTGCTCGAGTTGACGGCCGACGAGCGGTGGATGGCCCCCCGCTACCAGCCCACCCGCAGCCGGGGCATGGACGACAACTCGACCGGCGGTCTTCCGGACGAGGTCCAGGAAGAGATCCGGGAGGCGCTGGTCGACGCGGTCGAGCGCTGGTGGGAGTCGGATGAGCCCTCCCGACGGGAGATGGACGGCCCGGACGTCGAACGGTTGCTCAACTTCACCTGCGGTGAGACCGTGCCGCCGGACTTCGCGCCGATGATGGCGGAGATCGTCAACGGGCCGCCGATCGCGCCGGCCGCCGCCGAACCCGACGAGCGTCTCCACGCCATCGTGATCGGTGCCGGCATCGCGGGGATGCTCGCCTCCGTGGAGTTCACCCGGGCCGGGATCCCCCACGTGATCCTGGAGAAGAACGAGGACGTCGGGGGTTCCTGGTGGGAGAACCGCTATCCCGGCGCCGGGGTGGACACCCCCAGCCACCTCTATTCGATCTCCTCGTTCCACCACAACTGGTCCACGCACTTCGGTAAGCGCGATGAGGTCCAGGGCTACCTCGAGGACTTCGCCGAGGCGAACGACATCCGGCGGCACGTCCGCTTCCGCCACGAGGTGACGCGCGCGGAGTTCGATGAACCCGGGCAGTCCTGGAGGGTGACGGTCCGGCGGCCCGACGGCGGGTCGGAGGTCCTCCGGGCACCGATCCTGATCAGCGCCGTCGGCCTGCTCAACCGCCCCAAGGTCCCGGACCTCCCGGGCCTGGAGAGCTTCGGGGGTCGCCTCTTCCATTCCGCCGAGTGGCCGAGTGAGCTGGACGATCCTGACGCCCTCCGGGGCAAGAGGGTGGGCATCGTCGGGGCGGGCGCCAGTGCCATGCAGATCGGGCCGGCCATCGTTGACCGTGTCGGATCCCTGACGGTCTTCCAACGCTCGCCCCAGTGGATCGCCCCCAACGACGACTACTTCGCGCCCATCCACGAGGACGTGCACTGGCTGATGGACCACGTCCCCGGGTACCGGGAGTGGTACCGCGCCAGGCTCTCGTGGATCTTCAACGACAAGGTGTACCCGACCCTCCAGGTGGACCCCGAGTGGCCGGAGCCGAGCGCCTCGATCAACGCGACCAACCACGGTCACCGCAAGTTCTACGAACGCTATCTCCGCGATCTACTGGGCGACCGCGACGACCTCATCGAGGCGTCGCTGCCGGACTATCCCCCCTTCGGCAAGCGGATGTTGCTGGACAACGGGTGGTTCGCGATGCTGCGTAAGCCCCAGGTCACCCTGGTCCCCCGCGGGGTCCGGGCGGTCACCCCCTCGGGTCTTACCGACTCCGACGGCGTCGAGCACGAGCTTGACATCATCGTCATGGCGACCGGCTTCCACAGTGTGCGGATCCTGCACCCGATGGACATCGTGGGTCGATCGGGCCGCTCCACCCGGGAGATCTGGGGAGAACACGACGCGCGCGCCTACCTGGGGATCACGGTCCCCGATTTCCCCAACTTCTTCATCATGACCGGGCCCAACACGGGCCTCGGCCACGGGGGGAGCTTCATCACGATCCTGGAGTGCCAGGTCAGGTACATCATGGACGCCGTGGAGCTGATGCGGTCGCAGAACCTCGGCACGCTGGAGTGCCGGAGTGAGGTCAACGATCGATACAACGAGGCCGTCGATCGGCAGCACGCGCAGATGGTGTGGACCCATCCGGCGATGGAGAACTGGTACCGCAACCCGGATGGTCGCGTCGTGTCGGTGCTCCCCTGGCGCATCAACGACTACTGGGCCATGACCAACGCGGTCGACCCGGCGGACTTCCACACCGAGCCGGTCCACGCCGGATCGTCCCCGGCCCTCACCACCGGACGGTGAGCGTGCGGGACGAGGCGGCCCGGGACCCGCACGGCGGACCGCTGGACGGCCTCCGGGTGGTCGAGATGGAGGCCATCGGGCCGCTTCTGCACGCGGGGCTCATGCTGGCGGACCTCGGCGCCGACGTGATCCGCGTGATGCGACCCGTCCCGGTGGGTGCCGACGACGGCAACGACGAGGCGAACTCGGGGATGCTCCGGGGCGGGACCGAGGTCGCGGTCGACCTGACCGACCCGGACGGGCTGCGCCGGGTGCGCGACCTGGTGGGCCGCGCCGACGTACTGATGGAGGGATCCCGTCCCGGCACGATGGAGAAGCTCGGTCTCGGCCCCGACGTGTGGCAGCAGGAGAACCCGGGATTGATCTACGGCCGCATGAGCGGTTGGGGCCAGGAGGGACCGCTGGCCCGCGAGGCCGGACACGACATCAACTACCTCGCACTGTCCGGCGCCCTGGGGCAGCTCGGACCGGTTTCCGGACCGCCGTCGCCGCCACTGAACCTCGTCGGCAACTTCGGCGGTGGGTCGATGTTCCTGCTGGTGGGGATCCTGGCCGCCCTGCACGAGAGGCAGCGGACCGGCCGCGGCCAGGTGGTGGATGCGGCGATGGCGGACGGCGCGAGTTCCCTGACCGCTCTGGTCCGCTCATGGCAGCACGCCGGCCGGTGGTCCACCCGGCGGGGCACCAACCTGCTCGACGGGTCGGCGCCGTTCTACCGGGCCTACGAGTGCGCCGACGGCGGATACCTCGCGGTGGGGGCGCTCGAGGACGTGTTCTACGACCGCCTCGTACGCGGTCTCGGGCTGGATCCCGCCATCCTGCCGGATCGCTGGGACACCACCAACTGGGACGCTCTGTCCGAGACCTTCGGTCAACGGTTCGCCATGCGTGACCGCGACGCCTGGGCCGAGGACTTCGACGAGCTGGACGCGTGCGTCACACCGGTGCTCTCGCTCCGCGAGGCCACGCTCCACGACCACGCGGTACAACGGGGGGCCTTCGTCGACGCGGGCGGCTACCCGATGCCCGCCGCCGCCCCTCGGATGAGCTCGTCCCTCGGCGCAGCACCACCGCCGTGCCGTGCGGACGTGGACGCGGCCCTGTCGGGGTGGGGCGATCGGCGCCGCAGTCTCACACCCTGAGCCGTCTCACACCCGGAGACTGAGCGTCCGGAGTCGTCGGACCAGCAGGCTCTGGTGCCACTCGGCGTGGGAGGAATCGATCTCGGGGACCGGGTCGAGGCCCAGGAGGAAGTCCAGAGCGGCGAGCGACTCCATCCGCGCGAGCGCCGCGCCCACGCAGAAGTGGATCCCACGCCCGAACGACAGGTGCGAGCCCTCCCCCCGGTCCGGCATGAACCGACCCGGTCGGCTGAACTGTCGGTCGTCACGGTTGGCGCTACCCCAGAGCAGGAACAGGTGGGTACCGGCGGCGAGATCGACCCCACCGAGTTCGGTGTCCCTGGTGACGTGGCGATAGTGCCCCCGGAACGGTGCCTCCAGTCTGAGGGTCTCCTCGATGAAGAGCGGACGCGCGGCGGGGTCCGACCGGAGTGGATCCACCCACTCCGGGTGCTGCCCCAGTCGCCAGACCAGCGACCCCAGGTGCCCGACCGTCGACTCGATCCCCGCCGCCACCAGCTGGACCAGGACCTGCACCGCGACCTCGTGCGTCATGTCTGCGTCGTCGACCAGTCGGGCGAGGTCTCCGAGCACCGAGGCCGGTCGCGTGGCCCGCGCTTCTGCGAGCGCGCCGGAGAGGTACTCGATCAGTTCCCCGACCGATCGGACCGAGTCGTCGAGCTCGTCGGCCGAGACCATCCCGTCCAGCATCCGAGTGCTGGCGAACGCCCAGCGGCACAGCCTGTCGACGTCCTGTCGGGGCAGACCCATGAGGGTGGCGACGACCGAGGCCGGGAGGCGTTCGGCGATGTCCTTGACCCAGTCGATGCCACCGTCCCGGTGGCCCTCCGCCCACAGTTCGCGCAGTCGGGTGTCGATGACCGGTCTCCAGGCTCGGAGCTTGCGCGGGGTGATCGACGGCATGACCAGCGTCCGGTGGGCCCGGTGGATCTCACCGTCCGCGGTGGCCAGCACGTGCACGGGGGACCCGAGTTCGGCGACGGGGAATCCGGTGACTTCCCCGTCCGGCGCCACCACCATCGTCGCGGTGAGGTTGGAGGAGAAGTCCTCGACCCGGGCCGTCGCCTCCACCATGAGGTCCCAGGACCGGACCGCGTAGAACGACGAGTCCCCGATCCGCTCGATCCCCGGCGACACACGTGACGGATCGAGGAGGCCCATGACGTCGCCCGCGCTCTGCATGCCTGCCACCCTCGCGCACGAGCCCGTGCCGCACGGTGGATTCGGGGACACAGCGGCGTCGGGGCCGCTGTTCTCAGGCCACGGGAGCGGTGGCGTTCCTGCGGCTTCCGCCGAGCAGCACCAGCCCCACCCCACTGCCCAGGGAGACCGCGGCACTGATCAGGAGCAGCGTCCCGAGCCCGACTGTCGGGATCACGGTGCCCGCGATCGCCGGTGCGACGACGGAGCTCACGGCGCCCACGACCAGGCATGCGGTGAACGCCGCTCCCGCGCGGTCCGGCACCCGCTCGGCGGTCCACACCGCCAGCACCGCCGAACCGGTCATGTACCCCACACCGAAGACGCACGCCGAGACCACGGTGGCGAGGAGGGAATCACCGGCCGCGCCCAGCAACACCAACGCCAGGGCCACGGTCATCAGGCACATCGCGGCGACCCGGGTGCTGCCCCACCGCCCCGCCATGGCGCCGGTGGCCAGCGCCACCAGGCCGCTGGCGCCGATCAGGACGTAGAGGACCGGAACCGCGAGTGCGGGCAGGTCGGTGCCGCCGAGGACGTCCGCGGCGTAGGTGAAGTAGATGACGACGACGGCGAAGTAGACGACCGAGTAGCCGGCGGGGACCGGGAGGGCCCTGGCCGGCGCGGCGACATTCCGCTGGCCGCGTGGGCGTCCGGTCGGGTCGGTGCGCGGCACGAGGAGGAGGTTGAGGACCGCCGCGAGCACGGCTGCCACCGCGACGCCGGCCCACACCAGACGCCACGTCGTGTGGGTGGCGAGCACCGCCACCCCACCCAGCGCGATAAGCCCGGCGCCGGTGCCGGTGGTGATCATCGCCAGGGCCCTGGACTGCAGGCGTGGGGCCACCGTCCGGGTCACGATGTCGGAGTACGGCGCCCATACCCAGCCGCCCGCACTGCCACACAACACCGCTCCCGCCGCGAGGAGCCCGGGCGACTGCGCGACCACCACGATCACCGCACCCAATGCGCCACAGACCCCGCCGACCGTGGTGGGCGCACGCGCACCGCGACGCGCCGCCAGCGGACCCGCGAGGACCAGACCGGTGAGGAAACCGGTGAACGTGGCGCTGGCGATGAGCCCCAGCACCAGTTCCGAGACCCCGAGCTCCTGTCGGATGTCCGGAAGCGTCAGTCCGTAGACGTACCGCGCCATACCGAAGGCCACACCGACGACCGCCGCCCCGGCGATCCCGATCCGGGTCGCGGAGGAGGCCACCTCAGCCACGGTGCCGACCTCGGTCAGACCACGCGCGGCCCACCCCGGTCAGACCTCGCGCGCCATCGCCCGGCCCGCCTTCATCCCCGAGAAGATGCAGCCACCGAGGAAGGTGCCCTCGAGCGAGTTGTACCCGTGGACCCCTCCGCCGCCGAACCCGGCGACCTCCCCGGCCGCGTACAGGCCGGGGAAGGGTTCACCGTCGGGCCGCAGGCACTGGGAGTCCAGGGTGGTCTCGATCCCACCCAGCGTCTTGCGGGTCATGAGGTGCACCTTGACCGCGATCAGCGGGCCACCGGAGCCGGCGGCGGACCCCGAGCCGACGCCAGAGTCCGCGAGGAGCTTGTGCGGCTTGGCGATGCGGGTGAGCTTGTCGGTGAGCACCCGACGCGAGTTGTGGATGGCCTGCACCTGCGCGTCCTTGGCGAAGGGGTTGTCCATCTGTCCGTCCATGGCCAGGACGAACTCGCGTACCTTCTCCACCTCGAGCTCGGGCTCTCCTTCGCGGACCAACTCGTTCATCCCCGTCACCAGCTCCTCCAGGGAATCGGCCACCACCCAGTCCACGCCCTTCTCGGCGAACTCGCCCACCGAGGGCGGCAGCCCCTTCTTGGCGCGGGACAGGAACTTCTTGACCACCTTGTCGGTCATCTCCGGGTTCTGTTCGGAGCCCGAGAGCACGAACTCCTTCTCCGCGATGGCCGAGTCCAGGATGAACCAGGAGTGGTCGTACCCGGTCCGGCGGATGGCCTCGACGGACGCGGTGGTGTGGAAGCCCGGGAACAGCGGCACCGGCATCCGCGCGCCCGTGGCGTCCAGCCACAGCGTCGACGGGCCCGGGATGATGCGGATGGCGTGCGAGGGCCAGATGGGGGCGAAGTTGGCGACCCCCTCGGTGTAGTGCCACATCCGGTCGCGGTTGATGAGGTTCGCCCCGGCCGTGCCCGAGATCTCGAGCATGCGGCCGTCGACGTGCTCCGGGACCCCCAGGATGAGGTCTCCGGGCGCGTCGCCCAGGCGGTCCGACGGCCAGTACCGGCGCACGAGGTCCGGGTTGCCGCCGATCCCGCCCGAGGACACGAGCACCGCGCCGCCCCGGAACTCGAAGGTCCCCGTCTCCTCGCGGGGGGAGGACACGCCCCGGTCCAGATCGCACGGGACGAGGGTGGCGCCGCGGACGCCCACGGCCCGCCCGTCCTCGACGACGATCTCGTCGACGCGGTGGCGCACCGCGAATCGCACCCGCCCCTCGGCGGCGGCCGTGCGGACCGGCTCCTCGAAGACGCGCACCACCTCGGGCCCGGTACCCCAGGTCACGTGGAATCGCGGGACGGAGTTGCCGTGGCCTCCCACGTCCCCGCCACCGCGCTCCGCCCAGCCGACGGTGGGGATGATCTTGAGCCCCAGCTCGTTCAGGTACGTGCGCTTCTCCCCTGCCGCGAACTCCACGTACGCCCGCGCCCACCGCCGGGGCCAGTGGTCCTCGGGCCGGTCGAAGGCCGCCGAACCGAGCCAGTCTCGCCACGCCAGGTCCAGCGAGTCGTGGATGCCGATGCGCCGCTGCTCGGGGGTGTCCACCATGAACAGGCCACCGAGCGACCAGTAGGCCTGTCCGCCCAGGTTCTTCTCGTTCTCCTGGTCCACCACGAGGACCTTCTTGCCCGCTCGGCTCGCCTCGTAGGTGGCGACCAGCCCCGCCAGGCCGTGGCCCACCACGATGATGTCGGGCGTGAACCCGGGCTCGGGTGCCGGCAGCGGCCCGGCGTTGGCGGCGGTCGAGGTGGACGGCGGGGCGTACGAGGGGTACTCGGGGTGGACGGGCCGGGCCTCCCCGGCGGTACGGGCGGGACGGGACGCGGAGTTGGTCATGGGTCCAGTGTGCCGGGTCACTCCAACAGATGACGCAGATACCGCTCCGGGGCCGCGAGATACCGGCGGTGGTGGTCCACCATCGCCAGGTCCTCCCAGCGACTGCGGTGCATCCCGTCCTCCGACAGCTCGTACACCGCGGCCCCCGGCACGGAGGCCAGGATCGGGGAGTGGGTGGCCATGAGCACCTGTGCCCCCCGTCGGTCGGCCAGCTCGAGCAACTGCGCGACCAGGCGGAGCTGGGCGTCGAAGGACAGTCCCGCCTCGGGCTCGTCCAACACGAACAACCCGCCGCCGGAGAACCGGGAGGAGTCCACCAGGTCCCAGAACGCCTCGCCGTGACTGCGCGCGTGGAAGTCCTGACCCGGCCCCGACGACTGCAGGTAGGTGAACAACCCGTGCATGGTCTCGGCCCGCACGAAGTAGCCCCACCGCGGCGCCCCGCCCCCGCGCACCAACCGCAGCGCCTCGTGCAACGGGGACTCCGACGCCCACGTGGAGTTCCGGGCCCCGGTGGACCCGCCCTCGGCGTTCAGGCCGAACGCCATGGCCACGGCCTCGACGATCGTGGACTTGCCGGACCCGTTCTCCCCCACCAGGACGGTGAGGTCGTCGAGCTCCAGCCCGTCCCGCACGAGATCGGCCACCGCGGGTACCGAATACGGCCACGCCCCGGACGACGCGACGAGGCCGGGGTCCACCGCGACGCGAACCAGCGGACGCGGGTCCAGCACGCCGTCTCGACTCACGCGGCCACGGTACCGTGGCCGACATGCGGATCCACCAGATGAACTGCGGGACGTTCGCCGGACGGGTCCCGACCCGCGTACTGCTGGTGGAGGCCCCGGAGGGTCTGGTGCTGGTGGACACCGGCATCGGGCTCCACGACATCGCCGACCCCGCCGCCCGGCTGGGTCCCTCACGACACGCGATGCGCCCCCGACTCGACCCGTCCGAGACCGCCTACCGGCGCATCGAGGCCATGGGGTTCGACCCCCGCGAGGTGCGCCACATCGTGCTCACCCACATGGATTTCGACCACATCGGCGGGCTCGCCGACTTCCCCGGGGCGGAAGTACACGTGGCCTCCGAGGCCCTGACGTGGGCGGTGCGCACCCCGCGCTGGATCGAGCGGCGTCGCTACCGCCGCGCCCAGTGGGCGCACGGCCCGGCGTTCACCGAGTACACCTACGGGACCGACCGGTGGGAGGGCTTCCGTGTGCATCCCCTGGACCACGTGCTCGAGGGGATGGCCCTGGTCGATCTGCCGGGCCACACCGTGGGGCACGCCGGCGTCCTGGTCCCCGGCGATCCGCGGGACCCCGGCGAGGTCGACGTCCTGCACGCCGGGGACGCGTTCTACCTGCGCGGTCAGATCGACCCGTCGGTCGGCTACCCGAGGGCGATCGCTGTCGCCGAACGTGCCCTGTCGCTGGTCCCGTCGGCCGTCGAGTTGACCCACGAGCGCCTCGCGGCACTGGCCGGGCGCCGCGTCGGGGACCTGCGGGTGGTGTGCGCCCACGACCCGACGGGTCCGGGAGGCGTCCCGGGATGAGGATCCGGGACACCGCCTGGACTCCCGCCGCGCGCACCGACCCGGACCGGGATCTGCCGGCGCGGGCCACGGCGTTGGCGGACCTCATGCGGGGCCGGAGGGCGACGATCCTCACCGGGGCGGGGATCTCCACCCCCTCCGGGATCCCCGACTACCGCGGACCGGACTCCCCCGCCCGGACCCCCATGACCTTCCAGGAGTTCGTCGGGGACCCCGGGTACCGCCGCCACTACTGGGCCCGCAACCACCTGGGTTGGCGACACATGGAGGCCGCGCGGCCCAACGCGGCCCACGCGCTGGTGGCCGACTGGGAACGCCGGGGCCTGGTCAGCGGCGTCATCACCCAGAACGTGGACCTGCTCCACCTCAAGGCCGGCAGTCGCCGGCTCGTGGACCTGCACGGCAGCTACGCCGTGGTCACCTGTCTCGACTGTGGCCTGCGCCAGAGCAGATGGGCTCTGCACGAGGATCTCGACCGTCTCAACCCCGGCTTCGCGGAGCGGGTCGCCACTCGCGGTGCCATCGAGGTCGCCCCGGACGCCGATGCGGTCCTCGACGACACCGCGGACTTCCGCATGGTGGACTGCCGCCGCTGCTCGGGCGTGCTCAAGCCCGACATCGTCTACTTCGGGGAGAACGTCCCGGCGCACCGGGTGGCGGAGGCCAACGCCCTGGTCGACGGGTCCGACCTCGTCGTCGTCGTGGGGTCCTCCCTCACCGTCCGGTCGGGATACCGGTTCGTGCGGCGCGCGGTGACCACCGGCACCCCCGTGGCCGTGGTCAACCGCGGCCACACCCGGGCGCACGCCGAAGCCACGCTGACGGTCGACGGCGACTGCATCGAGGTGTTGGCCCTCGTCGACCGGGCCCTGTAGGCGAACTGCGCGAGCAGAGCGGCAGACTGCAGGGATGAGCACAGACCTGACCCCCGACGCCGCTCTGCAGCGGCTACTCGACGGAAACCGCCGCTACGTCGACGGTGCGGGCCTGCACGCCCACCAGGACCCCGCACGCCGCGCCGAACTCACCGGCCAGCAGCACCCCTTCGGGATGGTCTTCGGCTGCGCCGACTCGCGGGTGCCCGCCGAGGTCGTCTTCGACCAGGGCCTCGGCGACCTGTTCGTCATCCGCAACGCCGGCCACATCGTGGACCCGTCGGTACTGGGCTCGATCGAGTTCGGTGTGGACGTGCTGGGCATCCCGCTGACGCTGGTGCTCGGGCACACCTCGTGCGGCGCCGTGGGCGCGGCGATCAACGCCGTCGACACGCACACCACCCCGTCGGGATATTTGCGCGACGTGGTGGAGCGGATCGCCCCGGCCGTGTTCGAGGCCCGGCGGGACCCCGCGGCCGGATACGAGGACGTGGTGATCGAGAACGTGCGCCAGGCGGTCACGGCGATCCGCGAGAAGTCCTCGGCGGTGGACCGCGCGATCTCCCGGGGACGCACCGCGATCGTCGGGGCGCTGTACAACCTCGCCGAGGGCACGGTCACCCCGGTCCATACCGAGGGCAGGATCGACCTCTAGAGAGCCGGAGCGTCGTCAGCGCGCCACAGGATCACCACAGCGCCCTCATCACAGCGCAATCATCCCAGCGCCATCATCCCAGCGCCATCATCACAGCGCCATCATCACAGCGCCACCAGGTCGTCGGCGTGCACGAGAGGACGACCCTGGCCCGTGGTGCCGGTGCCGGACGCGCGTTCGGCCAGCCGGGAGCGCACCTCGATCGAGTCGTACTGGGCGATCCCCCTGGCGACGGTGTCGCCGGCGGTGTCGCGCATCTCGATCACGTCGCCGAAGTGGAACAGCCCGTCGACGCCGGTCACCCCCGCCAGGAGCAGCGACCGCCGGGAGCCGGTGACGGCACGCACCGCGCCGTCGTCCAGGATCACCGCACCCCGCGCGTCGGCGGCGTGGCGGACCCAGAACCGCCGCGCGGTCATCCGCTCGGGCC
>NZ_JAALEB010000190.1:0-17703 GCF_014145165.1 Dietzia sp. Cai40
AGCGCGACCGTCCCCCGCAGCCTCTCCTCGACCTCCGGCGCCTCGGCGCCGGCGTCGCTCAGAGCGCGGGCGACCACATCACGGGCCTCGGCGGTCCGTGCGCGGTCCCCGGTGAGCACCGCCACCACCATCTCGTCGCGGCGGACGACGGCGGGCGTCACCGCGGTGCCCGAGTTGACGGCGTCCGACCGCACGCAGAAGGTGCGATCCTGCTCGGCTTCGGCGGCGACCCTGGCATTGACCAGGGAGTCCTTGGTTGCCGCCACCACGTACCAGGCGCCCTCCAGGTCGCCGGACCGGTACTCACGGGCCTCCCACCGGATGCGTCCGGAGTCGACCAGTCCCTGCAACGTGGGCGTGATCTCAGGACTCACCAGGTGGACGACGGCACCCGACTCGAGGAGCACCGGGATACGCCGCTGGGCCACCGATCCGCCGCCGATCACCACGACCCGACGGCCTTCGAGGTCCAAGCCGACGGGGTACGGGTTCACGGGCCGGATCATGCCGCCGATCCTATCCGCCGTCGGTGGCCGCGACCGCCTCGGCCCCGAGGCACTGTGATACGCGTCATCCCCCGGCCACAGCGACGCGGCGACCGGGGGATGAGGGTTCGTACGGGGCGGGGTCCGGCCCGCCGTCAGGCCCTCTGATCGAGCTTGAGGGTGCGGGTCGAGCGCTCGAACTGCTCGGCGAACAGGCCCTCTTCCGCGGCCAGGTCGCGACCGAGGGACGGGATCATCTCCTCGAGCGCGGGCTTCCAGTCCGCGAACCGGCTCGGGAAACAGCGCTGCAGCACATCGACCATCGCGTCGACGGCCGTGGACGCACCGGGGGACGCCCCCAGCAGACCCGCGATCGAGCCGTCTGCGGCGTTGACCACGGCGGTACCGAACTCGAGGGTCCCCCCGCGCCCGTTGGGCTTGATCACCTGGACACGTTGGCCGGCAACGACCTTCTCCCACTCGCCGTCCTGCGCGGACGGCACGAAGTCCCTGAGGGTCTCGACACGCGCGCCGTGATTCTTGGCGAGCTCGGTGATGAGGTACTTGACCAGGCCCATCTCGGTGAGCCCGATGTTGGCCATGGGCAGCAGATTGCCCGGACGGATGCTCGAGGGCAGGTCCATGAAGCTGCCCATCTTGAGGAACTTCGGGGTCCAGCCGGCGAACGGGCCGAAGAGCAGCCCCTTCTTGCCGTCGATGACGCGCGTGTCGAGGTGCGGAACCGACATCGGCGGCGCGCCGACCGACGCCTGGCTGTACACCTTGGCCTGGTGCTGGTCGACGAGGTCGGGGTTGGTGCAGCGCAGCCACTGGCCCCCCACGGGGAACCCGCCGATGCCCTTGATCTCCGGGATGCCCGACTTCTGCAGCAGGTGCAGGGCACCTCCGCCGGCTCCGACGAAGACGAACTTCGCATCGACCGTGCGCTCGTCGCCGGTGTGGCGGTTGGCCACGGTCAGCCGCCAGGTGCCGTCGGTGTTGCGCTCGAGATCCTTGACCTGGTTCTGGTAGTGGACCTCGGTGCCCGTCCTGGTGAGGTACTTGACGAACTGCCGGGTGAGTGCCCCGAAGTTGACGTCGGTGCCGTTCTCGAAGTGACTGAGGGCGAAGGGCTGGTCGGCGGACCGGCCACGGGCCATGAGCGGGACCAGCCGCTCGAGTTCTCCGAAGTCGGTGGTGTGACCCATCCCGGGGAACAGGGGGTGGCCGGCGAGCCTGTCGTACCGCTTCCGCAGGTACTCCTGCCCGGCCTCACCGGCCACGAAACTCATGTGCGGGACCGGGCGGATCCACTCCGTCGGGTCGCCGAGGATCGTGTTCTCCACGGCATAGGACCAGAACTGCCGCGAGACCTGGAACTTCGCGTTGACGCTCACGGCCTTGGTGATGTCCACGTCACCGTCGGCGGTCTTGGGCGAGTAGTTGAGCTCGCAGAGTGCGGAGTGGCCGGTGCCGGCGTTGTTCCACGCGTCGGAGGACTCCAGCGCGGGGCCCTCGAGGCGCTCGAAGATCTCGATCTGCCAGTCGGGCTGGAGGCGACGCAACAGAGCCCCGAGCGTCGCGCTCATGGTGCCCGCGCCGATGAGCGCCACATCAGTCGTTCCGTGCTTTGCCACCTGGTCTGCAGTCACCGGTTACCCTCGCTGTTTGGTCGTGGACCCGAATTGGAATCGACACGGGACCGTCCGGCGACCCCGCGTCCACCGGATCCCAAGACTACTCACCGGTCTGCCCCCGCGGCACACCGGACTAGGGTGGTCGTCGTGCCTCCGCCCTCCCCCGATGCCGTCGCCCCCACCGGATCCGGTGCGCAGTGGACCCCGGACCTGCTGGGCCCGTCCTACCGGCGTCTCGAGCTCCCACTCGGTACCGATCCGGACGGCGAGGGACCGATATCGGCCACTCTCGTGCGGCACGAGGACGCACCCGAGCGGCCCGTCGCCGCCCTGCTCGTGGTCCACGGTCTGTCCGACTACTTCTTCCACACCCATCTCGCCGAGTTCCTCGCCGGTCGCGGCATCGCGACCTACGGCGTGGACCTGCGCAAGTGTGGACGCTCCAGGCGGGACGGCCTGACGCCGCACTTCACCACCGACCTGAAGAGATACGACGACGAGCTGGACCGGTCACTGGCCGTGATCGCCGCCGAACACCCCGGACTCCCCGTCATCGTGGCCGCGCACTCCACCGGCGGACTGGTGGTACCGCTCTGGCTCGGGCGGCGCCGCGACCGGGGCTCGCTGGACCCCGTCGTGGGGCTGGTCCTGAACTCCCCCTGGTTCCAACTCGACGTCCCCGACCGCGCCCGACCCCTGTTGGACCCGGTCATCCGAACCCTGGGTTCCGCGAGGCCCTATTACCGGCTGCCCCTGAAGACCTCGGACCGGTACGTGGTGAGCACCCACATCGACCACGACGGGGATTTCCACTTCGACACCGCACTCAAGCCCCCGGGCGGGGTCGGGGTCCGGGCCGGATGGCTCGCGGCCGTCCGCCGGGCGCAGAAGGCTCTCCAGTCCGGGGTCCACCTTCCGCTCCCCGTGCTCCTGCTGAGGTCGACGGCGTCGTCCGTCGGCGCTCGCGGCGCGGGCGGTGTGCTCGACGTCGACACCGACCTGATCCTGGATGTCCGATCGATGGAGCGATTCGCCGACCGGGTCTCGGACCGGGTCACGGACATCCCCGTCGACGGCGCCCGACACGACGTGTTCCTCTCCCGCGCGGATGTGCTCGAGGTGGTCTTCCGGCACCTCGGCGACTGGCTGGACCAGATCCTCGCACCCCACACCAAGGAGTCCTGACGACCATGACCCAGACCCCCTCCCGGCACTTCGACCTCATCGTGATCGGCACCGGAAGCGGAAACTCGCTGATCGACGAGTCGTTCGCCGACAAGTCCGTGGCGATCTGCGAGAAGGGCTCCTTCGGTGGGACGTGCCTCAACGTGGGCTGCATCCCCACCAAGATGTTCGTCTACGCCGCGGACACCGCCGTGTCCGTCGCGCACTCCAGCACCTACGGGATCGACTCGACGCTCGACGGCGTCCGCTGGCCCGACATCGTCTCCCGGGTGTTCGACCGCCGGATCGACCCCATCGCCTCCAGCGGCGAGGACTACCGGCGCACACGGTGCGACAACGTGACCGTGTACGACGGTCACGCGACCTTCGTGGGTCCGCGCACCATCGACACGGGGACCGGGGAGATCATCACGGCCGACTCCGTGGTGATCGCCGCAGGCGCCCGCCCCTCGATCCCCGGGATCGTCGTCGACGCCGGCGTCGACTTCTACACCAGCGACGACGTCATGCGGATCCCCGAGCTACCCGGGTCGATGGTGATCCAGGGCTCCGGCTTCATCGCCTGTGAGTTCGCCCACGTGTTCTCGGCTCTCGGCGTGGAGGTGACCGTGATCGGCCGCTCGGACGTCCTGCTCAAGCACGTGGACCGGGAACTGGCCGAACGGTTCACCGACCAGGCCAGGCGGAGGTGGGACGTCCGCCTCGGCCAGCAGATCACCACGATGACCGCGACCGGCGAGGACCGGCGCGGGGTCGAGATCACCTTCGAGGACGGTTCGACCTGCTCCGGCGACGCGCTCCTGGTGGCGACGGGCCGCACCCCCAACGGCGACCTGCTCGGCCTCGACACCGCCGGCGTGGCGATGGACGGGGAGCTGGTCCGGGTCGACGAGTACGGCCGCACCACGGCCGACGGCGTGTGGGCCCTCGGCGACGTGAGCTCCCCCTACCAGCTCAAGCACGTCGCCAACCACGAGCAGCGGGTGGTCGGGCACAACCTGCGGCACCCTGACGACCTCCACCCCGTCAATCACCGGTTGGTGCCCTACGCCGTGTTCACCTGGCCGCAGATCGCCTCGGTCGGACTGACCGAGGCCGAGGCCCGGGAGGCCGGATACGACGTCACGGTCAAGGTCCAGGACTACGGGGACGTGGCCTACGGCTGGGCCATGGAGGATTCGGTCGGGTGCTGCAAGCTCATCGCGGACCGCACGACGGGGTTGCTCGTCGGCGCCCACATCATGGGTGCCCACTCGCCCTCCCTCATCCAGATCCTCATCCAGGCCATGGAGTTCGAGATCACCGTCCCCGAACTCGCGCGTCGCCAGTACTGGATCCACCCTGCGATGGCCGAGGTTGTCGAGAACGCCCTGCTCGGACTGGATTTCCCGGACCGGGGCTTCTGACCCGCCGCCCCGGCGGGCCTCAGCCGACCACGAAGTCCGCCGGGTCGACCGACCTCACCTGGCGTCGGTATCGGAACGTGAAGGTGGGCCACAGCGTCGAGTTCCGGCCCCGTGAGTCGATGTACCAGCTCGAACATCCACCGTCGTTCCACACGGTGCCGGCGAGTTCGCGGTCCATCCGGTCGGAATACCGGTCGAGGGCCTCCTCCCGCACCTCCACGGTCCCCCGATCCGCACGCCTCGACAACTCGAGCAGCCTCAGCACGTGCTCGGCCTGTGATTCGAGCATGTAGACGATCGACGAGTGCCCGAGGCTGGTGTTGGGCCCGAACATCAGGAAGAGGTTGGGGAACGCGGCGACCGTCACGCCGTTGTGCGCGCGGGGGCTGCCGTCCCAGTGTGCTGCGAGGGTCCGGCCGTCGGAACCGGTGACGACCCGCGCGATGGGCGGCTCGGTGGGCTGGAACCCGGTCCCGAAGATGATCACGTCGGCGGGGTGCTCGGCACCCCCGGAGTCGACGAGACCGCCCGGGGTCACCGAGGTCGCGGGTCCGGAGACCAGGGTGACGTCCCGCCGACACAGCGCCGGAAGCCATTGGCCGGTGAGCAGCACACGCTTACACCCGATCGAGAAATCCGGGGTGAGCACCGTCCGCATCCGCCGGTCCCGCACCTTGACCAACAGGTAGAACCGGGCGAACCACTCGAACAACCGGAGGAGGAACCGGGCCCGGGTGAATGCCAGGACGTAGAGCTCACGGCCCGCGTAGACCCGACCCCGGACGATCTTCTGCACGAACGGGACACGCCGGTACAGCGCGCGGCGACGCCGGGAGATGGAACGGTCGAACCGGGGCAGGATCCATCCGGGTGTCCGTTGGAAGACCGTGACGTGGTCGGCGGTCCCGGCGATCTCGGGCACGAACTGCACGGCGGAGGCGCCTGTGCCGACCACCGCGACCTTCTTGCCGGCGAGGGGGATGTCGTGGCGCCAGCGCGCGGAGTGGAACACCTCGCCGTCGAAACCCTCGAGGCCCGGGAGCGGGGGCACGGAGGGTGCGGAGAGCGCCCCCGTCGCGACGATGAGATGGCGGGCCAGGACCTGCCCACGGCTGGTGTCGACGTTCCACCGGGCGGTGTCGTCGCCCCACCGCGCGCGGGTGACCTCGCAGGAGGTGACGAGTCGATCGCGGAGGCCGATCCTGTCCGCCACCCCGACGAGGTAGGCCTGGATCTCGCCCTGTCTGCCGAACGAGTGCGACCAGTCGGGGTGAGCGTGACCCGACAACGAGTACAGGGAGGTGGGCACGTCGCAGGCGCACCCCGGGTAGGTGCTGTCGCGCCAGGTCCCGCCGACCTCGTCGCCGGCCTCGACCACGAGGATGTCCCCGCCCCGTCCCTCCCGCAGGAGACGATCGGCCATCGCGATCCCCCCGAACCCGGCTCCGACGACGAGGATGTCGACGTGGTCCACAGGTCCGCGGGGAGTATCGATCATGATTGACATTATGGCGCGAGATGTCCATGACTCACGGCCGCATCGGGACAATCGTTCGACTCGGGTCGTCGGGGAGCCCGATCCGACCCGGCGGCGAGGCCTCAGCCCCCGCTCGGCAGCGTCAACACCTCGTACCCCTCGTCGGTGACGAGCACGGTGTGTTCGAACTGTGCGGTCCACGCCTTGTCCGCGGTGGTGACGGTCCAGTCGTCATCCCAGATGTCGAACCCGGGACCGCCCAGCGAGATCATCGGCTCGACGGTCAACGTCATCCCGGGCTCGAGGACCTCGGTCCGTGACGGCTCGTCGTAGTGGAGCACCACCAGGCCGTTGTGGAAGGTGGGACCCACCCCGTGCCCGGTGAACTCCCGGACCACCGTGTAGTCGAACCTGCGCGCGTAGGACTCGATGACACGCCCGATCACGTTGATCTCCCGGCCGGGGCGGATGGCCTTGATCCCGCGGTTCATGGCCTCTCGCGTCCGTTCGACCAGGAGCCGGTTCTCCTCGGCGACCTCACCCGCCAGGAAGGTGGAGTTGGTGTCGCCGTGGACTCCGTCGATGTACGCGGTGACGTCGATGTTGACGATGTCCCCGTCGAGGATGACCGTGGTGTCGGGGATGCCGTGGCAGATCACCTCGTTGAGGGACACGCAGCTGGACTTGGGGAACGCCTTGTACCCCAGCGTCGACGGGTAGGCGCCGTGGTCGCACATGTACTCGTGGGCGATCCGGTCGATCTCGTCCGTCGTGACCCCGGGTGCCACGGCACGCCCCGCCTCGACGAGGGCGTCCGCCGCTATCGTGCACGCCCTGCGCATCGCCTCGATCACCTCGGGCGTCTGCACCCACGGCTCGCCGTTGGCCTCGTCGACCTTCTCGCGCCAGACGTACTCGGGCCGCGGGATCGACTCGGGAACCGTCCGGATCGGGGTGGGATCGCCGGGGACGAGGGGCTGACGGGTTGAGGTGGTCATGGCCTCAAGGATAGGTGCGTTCAGGGGCTCGCCGCCGACCCGGCCCGACCGCGGGTGCCCGGGTGCCGCCACCGTGGCCCGGCGGGTCACATCAGGACGGTCGCGTAGTCGACCACGTCGACCATCCCGACCCGCCGGTACGCCGAGCGGGCCGCGGCGTTGGATCCGTTGACCACCAGGGACGGGGTCAGTCGACCGGCCTGGAGGGCGGCGCACACCGCGGCGATGCCGCCGGTCCCGAGCCCCGCACCCCTCCTGCCGGGCCGGACCCACACCCCCTGGATCTGCGCCGACCACGGAGAGACTGCGGCGACGTCGGCCTTGAAGAACACCTCTCCGTCGTCGACCCCGATCCAGGTCCTCCCCCTCGCCAGGGAGCGCGCGACCCGGCGGCGGAACGGTATCCCCGACCCCACGGCGAACGGATCGGAGCCCAGCTCCTCGCGGTACATCGCCGCCGCGGCCGCGAGCACCTGCTCGAACTCGAGGAGGGTCGCGGCCCGGATGTCGCCGAGCACGAGGGACCGGTCCACCGGGTGCCGCAGCGCCATGAGGTGCTGCGCCCCGCGGAGTTCCCTGGACGGCCCCCAGCAGGAACCGAGGGCACCCCACAGCGCGGAGACCTGATCCCTCCGCCCGTGGACGGACATGGGGCCGAACCCCAGGCCCGCCACCGCGAGACCGAGCTCGTGGTGATCATGTGCGTCACCACGGAGTGGCAGCACCGAACTCCCCACGAACACCAGCGACCTCTCGGGGCCGCCCAGCGTGAGGAACCGCCCCTCCGGCCCGGGCACCGCGCCGGACGCGGCGAACTTCTCCGCCGCGGGACACGAGACCAGGGGGTCGGATTCGAGGACGCCGAGCAGCGCGCGGGCCTCCCCGGGGCCCACCCCGCGGCACCCGCCGGTCGCTGCCTCCGGCGCAGCCGTATCGGTCATCGGCCTATCGCGTGACCTTGACCTGGGGGCCCTGACCCGCTGCGGCCTCGCCGACGGGCTCGCCCATCTCCTCCGCGATCCGCATGGCCTCCTCGATGAGGGTCTCGACGATCATCGCCTCCGGCACGGTCTTGATGACCTCGCCCTTGACGAAGATCTGGCCCTTGCCGTTGCCCGAGGCCACGCCGAGATCGGCCTCGCGCGCCTCGCCGGGTCCGTTGACCACGCACCCCATGACGGCCACGCGCAGGGGGACGCTCATCCCCTCGAGGCCGGCGGTGACCTCGTCGGCGAGCTTGTAGACGTCCACCTGGGCACGACCGCACGACGGGCAGGAGACGATCTCGAGCTTGCGCGGGCGCAGACCCAGTGACTGCAGGATCTGCGAACCGACCTTGATCTCCTCCACCGGCGGCGCGGAGAGCGAGACCCTGATGGTGTCGCCGATCCCCTCCGACAGCAGGGCTCCGAACGCGACCGCGGACTTGATGGTGCCCTGGAACGCGGGCCCGGCCTCGGTGACTCCGAGGTGGAGCGGGTAGTCGCTCTTCGACGCGAGCTGACGGTAGGCCTCCACCATGATCACGGGGTCGTTGTGCTTGACCGAGATCTTGATGTCGCCGAAACCGTATTCCTCGAACAGCGAGGCCTCCCACAGCGCGGATTCCACGAGCGCCTCCGGGGTGGCCTTGCCGTACTTGGCGAGCAGACGCGGATCGAGGGACCCGGCGTTGACGCCGATCCGGATGGGGATCCCCGCCGCGCCGGCCGCCTTGGCCACCTCGGCGACCCGTCCGTCGAACTCCTTGATGTTGCCGGGGTTGACGCGTACCGCCGCGCACCCGGCGTCGATCGCCGCGAAGATGTACTTGGGCTGGAAGTGGATGTCCGCGATGACGGGGATCGGCGACTTGCGCGCGATGGTCTCAAGGGCGTCGGCGTCCTCCTGACGGGGGCACGCCACGCGGACGATGTCGCAGCCCGCCGCCGTGAGTTCGGCGATCTGTTGGAGCGTGGCGTTGACGTCGTGGGTCTTGGTGGTGGTCATGGACTGGACCGACACCGGATGATCGCTGCCCACACCGACCTGGCCCACGAACAGCTGCCGCGTCTTCCGGCGCGGCGCGAGGACCGGCGGTGGACCGTCTGGCATTCCCAGTCCGACGGGGATGGAGGAGGAGTCGTTCACAACAGGGCCTTCCGTAGGGGTCGCCAGCCGGGTGCTCGCGGATCCCGTCCGCCATTATCCGCGTTCCGGGGCGCGGGGGCGAGATCGGGAGTCCGGACGCTCATCCCGTCAGCAGTATGGGGTTGACGAAGTCCGCGGTGATGACGATCGCGGACACGCCCATCAACAGGACGAACACACCGATGGTGATCGGCGCGAGTTTCTCGTAGTCCGCCGGGCCGCCCGGTGCCAGCCCGCGGAGCCGCCGTAGCGCGTCGCGGATCTTCTCGTAGAACACCACCGCGATGTGGCCGCCGTCGAACGGGGTGAGCGGGACGAGGTTGAACGCCCCGAGGAACAGGTTCAGCCCCGCGAGGAAGAGCAGGAACAGCCACCACGCACCCTGCTCGGCCGCCTGGCCACCGATGTGGCTCGCACCCACCACGGAGACCGGCGAGTCATCGGCCCGTTCGGCGCCGAAGATCGACGCCGCCACCGCCGGGATCTTGGACGGGAACGAGATGAGTCCGTCGATCGTGGCCTCGATCATCTCCCCGGTGAACACGAAGGTCGCCGGGACCGCACCGAGCGCGTCGTAGGTGTTGACCGTCTGGTAGGCGGGGTCGGCGAGGATCTCCGGGGGGATGCCGTCCTCGGACAGTCGCACCCCCAGCGCACCCCTCTCCTGACCCGCGACGGAGGACGAGGTCAGGCTCGCCGTCGTCGTCACGGTCTCCCCCGCCCGGTCGAGCGTGACGGGGACCGTCTGGCCGGGACGCGCGGAGACCACCTCGGACAGATCGGACCAACTGCCCACGGGGAGGCCGTCGACGGAGGTGATCCGGTCGCCGGCGAGGATGCCGGCCTCACCCGCCGGGCCGACACCGACCCCACACCGGTCCGCACCGGCGCAGGTGTCGCCCACCACCGCCGCGACCCGGTCGGTCGGGATCGGTTGGACGTCACGGTTGACCAGCCCCCAGCCCACGGCGACCGTGTAGAAGAGCGCGATGGCCAGGACGATGTTCATGGCCGGGCCGGCCAACAGGACCGCCACCCGTTTCCACCACGCCTGACGCCACATCGCCCTGGGCTCGTCCTCCGGGGCCAACTCGTCGTACGCGGTCATCCCCGCGATATCGCAGAACCCACCCAGCGGGACCGCCTTGAGTCCGTACTCGATCCCGCCGCGGCGCACCGACCACAGTGTCGGACCGAAGCCGACGAAGAACCGACGGACCTTCATGCCCGACCACTGCGCCACCCGCATGTGTCCGTACTCGTGGAGCACGATCGACACCATGATCCCGAGTGCGAAGAGCACGATCCCGAGCACCATCACGACTCAGCCCTCCCGGTTCGCGACGAGCGTGGCGGCACGGCGCCGTGCCCACGACTCCGCCGCCGTCACGTCGTCCAGGTCGCGGGGATCGGACGACCACTCGTCCGCCGCCGCGACCGTCTCGGCCACCACGTCGACGATCTCGGTGAAGCCGATCCTCCCGTCGAGGAAGGCCGGCGCGGCCTCCTCGTTCGCGGCGTTGAACACCGCCGTGCGCAGCCCTCCCGCCGATCCGGCCGCGCGGGCGACGGAGATCGCCGGGAACGTCTGCTCGTCCACGGGCTCGAACGTCCAGGAGTGGGACCGGGAGAAGTCGAGAGGTGTCGTGGCCCCGGGGATCCGGTCCGGCCAGCCGAGGGCCAGCGCGATGGGCAGCTTCATCGACGGAGGAGACGCCTTGGCGATGGTGGCACCGTCGACGAAGGTCACGGCCGAGTGGACCACCGACTGGGGGTGGACGGTCACCTCGATCTTCTCGTACGGCACCCCGAACAACAGATGCGCCTCGATGAGCTCGAGCGCCTTGTTGACCAGGGTGGCCGAGTTCAGTGTGATCATCCGCCCCATCGCCCACGTGGGATGCCGCAACGCCTGCTCCGCGGTGACGTCCGCCAGCTGCGCGCGCGTCCTGCCCCGGAACGGACCTCCGGACGCGGTCAGGACGAGGCCGGCGACCTCGTCCGCGGTGCCCGATCGCAGGCACTGCGCCATGGCCGAGTGTTCGGAGTCCACGGGCACCAACTGCCCCGGGGCGGCGGCGCCGGTCACCAGCGCACCACCGGCGACGAGCGATTCCTTGTTGGCCAACGCCAGGCGGGCTCCGGTCGCCAGCGCGGCGAGGGTGGGACCGAGTCCGATCGAGCCGTCGATGCCGTTGAGGACGACGTCCGCCTCCACCGCCCCGACCAACTCGGTCGCGCCACCCGGCCCGTCGAAGACGGTCACCGCGGGGAACTCCGACCGGATCCGCGCGGCGCCGGCGGGATCCGAGACGGCGACGTAGCCGGCTCCCGTCGCCGCGATCTGCTCACCGAGGAGGTCCACCCGACCGCCGCCCGCGGCCAGGCCCACGACCTCGAACCGGCCGGGGCCGGCCTCGGAGGTCACCTCCAGTGCCTGGGTACCGATCGAGCCGGTGCTTCCGAGGATGAGAACGCGCGTGGTCACACCGTCATTGTCCACGTCCGGGGCGCCGGGCGCCGCATCGCGTGACGCGTCGGGGGCGTGACACCGGCGGGTTACCCGTCGACCCCGGCCGGGCGTGTGCCAGACTGAGCGGGATGTCGGCGGCCCGCGGGGCTGCCAGCGAGCCGTGAGGAGAACCGGGGAGCATGAGCGCGGACGGGCACCACACCAGCAAGGAAATCGTCGTGGGGGGCATCAGCTCCCTCGACGAGCCCTCGGTCCAGTGGGGCTGGCACCAGCACAACAGGAAGGTCGGCCTCGTCGTGGGCGGCTTCTTCGTGTTGTTCCTCCTGGCCATGCTGTTCGGCAACCACGTGGGCAGGGTCGAGGACATCTGGCTGGTCAGCATCGCCGTGTTCCTCGCCGTGTGGATGTTCCTGTCGCTGCGACCGAAGAAGGACGACAGCCTCAAGAAGGCCAGGGTCTACGAGGTCCCGGCTGATCACTACTCGGTGTTCGGCGCCGCGGCGACCGGCGCGGTCGCGACGGCTCCCGCCAAGCGCTGAGAGCCACTGCACGACGAAGGCCGCCGCCCGCGACATCCGCGGGCGGCGGCCTCGTCCGTGATCGGGGACGGCCCGGGCTCACCTCACGGTGATCGGCCCTCGGAGCTCAGCCTTCGGCGGCGAGCTGGCCGCAGGCGGCGGCGATCTCCTGCCCACGGGTGTCCCGGACGGTGCAGGAGACACCGGACTGCTGGACCGCGGCGACGAACGCGTCCTGCTGGGGCTTCGGGCTGGCGTCCCACTCGCTGCCCGGAGTCGGGTTGAGAGGGATCAGGTTGACGTGGGCCATGGGCCCGAGGCGCTGTACGAGCAGCCGACCGAGCATCTCCCCGCGCCACGTCTGGTCGTTCACATCGCGGATCAACGCGTACTCGATCGACACCCGCCGGCCCGTGGCGTCGGCGTAGTGCCGCGCGGCGTCCATGACCTCGGAGACGGGCCACCGGTTGTTGACCGGCACGAGGGTGTCGCGCAGTTCGTCGTCAGGGGTGTGCAGCGAGACCGCCAGGGTCACCTGGAGTCCCTCCTCCGCGAGGCGATGGATCGCGGGGACGACTCCGACCGTCGAGACCGTGACCGAACGCTGGGACAATCCGAACCCGGACGGCGGCGGCGAGACGATCCCCCGGACAGCCGTGAGGACCCGCTTGTAGTTGGCCAGCGGCTCACCCATCCCCATGAACACCACGTTGGACAGTCGTCCCGGGCCGCCGGGGACCTCGCCGTCCCGCATCGCCCGGGCTGCCTCGCGCACCTGCTCGAGGATCTCGGCGGCCGAGAGGTTGCGGTCGAGCCCGGCCTGGCCGGTGGCGCAGAACGGGCACGCCATGCCGCACCCGGCCTGGCTGGAGATGCACAGCGTCGCCCGGTCCGGGTAGCGCATGAGCACGCTCTCCACCAGCGAGCCGTCGTGCAGCTTCCACAACGTCTTGCGCGTGGTGCCCCCGTCGGCGGAGATGTGCCGGACCGAGGAGGCCAGGCGCGGGAACAACTCGGAACCGATCTGTTCACGCAGACCGACCGGGAGGTCCGTCATCTCCGCGGGGTCGGCCTCGAGTCGTCCGAAGTACTGGTTGGCGAGCTGCTTCCCCCGGAAGGCGGGGACCCCCAGTTCGCTCATCGCCGCAGCCCGGCCCTCTGCGTCGAGGTCGGCGAAGTGACGAGGCGGAAGACCCCGGCGGGGGGCGTCGAAGACGAGGGGTAGTGGTTCAACCATGATGGCTGCCATTGTGTCAGAAACCGGACCGCACGACACACCGCCAGCGGATGCCGTCGGCGCCGGTGAGGGAATAGAGTCCTCCCATGGCCACGCGTTCGCACGAACCAGTTGATCCCCAGCACACCGACCACACCGCCGGAGCAGCGGAGATCGCGCCGGTCGAGGACACCCACGCCTCGGCTCCTGCGACGGTCCCCGCCGGGGACTCACGCGGTGGACGCGGGAGCCACGACGACGACGTCATGGACACCCACGGCGGCAAGCTGGGGTCGGCCTGGGTGGGACTGGTCCTCGGCGCCCTGGTGACGATCCTGTTGCTGATCTTCATCGCGCAGAACACCACGTCCACGGGCGTGCGGTATCTGGGGCTGGAGTTCAGCCTCCCCCTGGGGGTCCTGATCCTGTTCGCCGCCATCGCCGGCGCGCTGATCATGGCGCTGTTCGCCGGATTCCGGATCCTGCAGCTGCGGATGCGCGCCCGGAAGGCGCGCAAGGTGTCGGCCCGCCACCACTGAGGGGTGTCGTCCCCACGGCCGACCGCCGGTGAGCGCGCCCCCGCACGCTCAGGTCGGGACGACGTAGGTGAAGATGATCCACACCACGACGGCGGTGGGCAGGACCGAGTCGAGGCGGTCCATGAAGCCGCCGTGGCCGGGCAGCATGGTGCCCATGTCCTTGATGCCCAGGTCCCGCTTGACCTGTGACTCGATGAGGTCGCCCAGGGTCGCCGTGAAGACGGTGAGGACGCCGAGCAGGACGCCCTTGAGGAAGTTGTCGTCGAACAGCAGCACCACCACGAGCGCCCCGCCGATGATGGCGAACACCATCGATCCGGCGAAGCCCTCCCACGACTTCTTGGGGCTCACCGCGGGCGCCATCGGGTGTCTGCCGAACAGCACGCCGGTGACGTATCCCCCGACGTCCGAACACACCACCAACAGGATCAGGGCGACGACACGCTGCGCCCCGTGGTCGCCGTCCGCGAGCATGGCGCCGAGAGCGCCCGGGACCGCGATCCACACCAGGACGAACAGGGCCACCGAGACGTCACGGAGATAGTTCTGTGGGGCCGTGGTCAGCCCCGCCATCAGGAGGCGCCAGACCAGGACCAGGACGGTGGTGGCGGCGAACGCGGCGAAGGCGCCCTTGGCCTCGGCGAAGAACCCGGCCCAGACCATCGCCTGTCCACCGAGGAGCAGGGGCACCAGTGGGAGGCGGAACTGCGCCTGCCGCAGCCGCTTGAACACCTCCCAGGTCCCGATGGCCACGGCACCGGCCGCGACCAGGTACCAGGCCCTGGGGTTGAACGCGATACTCGCGATCACCAGAGCCCCGAGCCCGACGCCCACCGGGATGGCGCGGGTCAGGTCCCTTCCCGCCCGCGACGGCGGAGCCGCGGCCGCGGCTGTGGGCCCGGGTGGGCCGGGCGGGGCGGTGTCCACCACATTCTCCTCGAGTCTCGGGGGTGGGTCGGCGGGTGCTGGGAGATCAGACCTCCATCAACTCGCCTTCCTTGGCCTTGACGAGCTCGTCCACGTCGGCCACGTACCGATGGGTGAGCTTGTCGAGTTCCTTCTCGGCGGCGTTGACCTCGTCCTCGCCGGCCTCGCCGTCCTTGACGATGCGCTTGAGCTCGTCCATCGCCTTACGCCGGACACCTCGGAGCGCGATACGACCGTCCTCGGCCTTCGACTTGGCCTGCTTGACCAGATCGCGCCGGCGCTCCTCGGTGAGCTGTGGGACCGTCACGCGCAGAACCTGGCCGTCGTTGGTCGGGTTGACGCCGAGATCCGAGTTCCGGATGGCGTTCTCGATCGGACCGATCTGGGACATCTCGTACGGCTTGATGATGAGCATCCGGGGCTCGGGCACCGCGATACTCGCCATCTGGGTGATGGGGGTCAGGGTCCCGTAGTACTCGCAGAGCACCCGGTTGAACATGCCGGGGTTGGCGCGACCGGTACGGATGGCGGCGAGCTCGTCACGGACGTGCTCCACGGCCTTCTCCATCTTCTCCTCGGCCTCGAGCAGGGTGTCGTCGATCATGTGTTGTCTTCCGTTCTCTACGTGGATGAGGGGCGCGGATCCCGCGCCTCAGGCCGGGCTGCTGACCAGGGTCCCGATCTCCTCACCGGCGACGGCGCGCGCGATGTTGCCCTCGGTGAGGAGGTTGAAAACCAGGATGGGCATCTTGTTGTCCATGCAGAGGCTGAACGCGGTCGTGTCGGCGACCTTCAGTCCCCGTTCCAGGCACTCGCGGTGCTCGATCCGTGCGAAGAGTTCGGCGTCGGGGTTGGTCCGCGGGTCGTCGGAGTAGACCCCGTCGACGGCCTTGGCCATCAACAGCACCTCGGCCTTGATCTCGAGCGCCCGTTGGGCGGCTGTCGTGTCGGTGGAGAAGTAGGGCATTCCCATGCCCGCGCCGAAGATCACCACACGCCCCTTCTCCAGATGCCTCTCGGCACGAAGGGGGATGTACGGTTCCGCGACCTGACCCATGTGGATGGCGGTCTGCACCCGCGTGGACACGCCCTCCTGCTCGAGGAAGTCCTGCAGCGCCAGACAGTTCATGACGGTGCCGAGCATCCCCATGTAGTCGCTCCGTGCGCGGTCGAGGCCACGCTGCTGCAACTGGGCGCCGCGGAAGAAGTTCCCGCCGCCGATGACGATCGCGATCTGCGCGCCCGTGCGGGACACCTCGGCGATCTGCCTGGCGACCGACTGGACCACATCGGGGTCGATCCCCACGCCGCCCCCGCCGAACATCTCTCCGCCCAGCTTGAGCATCACACGCTTGTAGCCGTCCCGCGGGTCGGTCATCGCTCTCCTCGTCCCGGACGGATCACGCCCGTCTCGTGCGTCAACGCCCCCGACGTCGTCGTCGAGAAGCCGTACGGCCCTTGGTGGGACCTCGTCTATTCTGCCCTATCGCCACCGCCGCCACACCGCAGCCCGCGCGCCCGCGTACGGGGCCGGTCGGACACGCGCCGACGGCGGCACCCGGGAGTCCGGGTGCCGCCGTCGGAGGAGTACCCGCGAGCGCGGGTACCAGGGGCGGATCAGGCCTGGCCGACCTCGAAACGGAGGAAGGCCGTCACCGTGGCGCCGGCCTCGGTGAGGAGCGCGCCGACGGTCTTCTTGCTGTCGGTGACGGACGGCTGGTCCAGGAGGACGACGTCCTTGTAGAAGCCGTTGAGACGACCCTCGACGATCTTCTGCAGAGCCTGCTCGGGCTTGCCCTCCTCGCGGGCGGTGGCCTCCGCGATCTCGCGCTCCTTGGCCACGATCTCGGCGGGCACCTCGTCGCGCGAGACGTACTGCGCCTTGAGCGCGGCGATCTGCATGGCGGCCGAGCGGGCGGCGGCCTCGGCGGACTCGCCCTCGCCCTGGTAGGCCACCATCACGCCGACGGCCGGCGGGAGGTCGGAGGAGCGCTTGTGGAGGTAGACCGCGACGGGGCCGTCGAGCTTGCCCACGCGACGCAGGACCAGCTTCTCGCCGGACTTGGCGGAGAACGAGACCACCGCGTCGGCGACCGTCGACCCGTCGAGCTCGGCGCCGTTGAGGGCGTCGAGGTCGGAGATGCCCTGGGAGGCGGCGACGTCGACGATCTTGTCGGCCAGCGCGATGAACTCGGCGCTCTTCGCCACGAAGTCGGTCTCGGAGTTGAGTTCGATCATGACACCGTCCTTGACGGCGACCAGGCCCTCGGCGGTGGTGCGCTCTGCACGCTTGCCCACGTCCTTGGCGCCCTTGATGCGCAGGACCTCGACGGCCTTGTCGAAGTCGCCGTCGGTCTCCTCGAGTGCCTTCTTGCAGTCCATCATCCCGGAGCCGGTGAGCTCACGCAGACGCTTGACGTCGGCAGCGGTGTAGTTCGCCATGGTGGGGCGACCCTCCTAAAAGAGTTCGTGATGTGTCGGAAGTTGTTGACGTCGGCCGGCGGGCGCGATCGACTCCACCCTAGACGCCTCGGCGCCGGGGGACCCCTCGCCCACCGTCACCGACACGTCGGGCCCGGCCCCCGGGAGATCCCGCGTGGGGATCGTGGGCGGCCGGGCCCGACGTGCTCGAGCTGGTGGTGGGAGATCAGGCCTCGGTGGACTCGGCCGCGGGGGCCTCCGTCGCAGCGGCCTCGGCCTCGGCCGCGGGGG
>NZ_JAALEB010000191.1:0-24312 GCF_014145165.1 Dietzia sp. Cai40
GCTTCGCCGTCCGCCCGCTCCAGCCCCAGCAGGTCGACGCCGCGTTCCCCCTCCCCGACGACGCCCCCGTGCCGTCGGCGTGAGCGCGCGGGTGCCGGGGTGGTGCGGATGACCGAGCGGGGAGGGGAGCTCCGCGGGCGGGATCCCGCCGACCGGTCGGTGGCGCTCGGGATGCTCGCCGGGGTCCTGGCGTACACGCTCTGGGGCTTCTTCCCCGCGTTCTTCCCGCTGCTCGAGCCCGCCGGTGCGGTCGAGATCGTGGGCCACCGCATCGTGTGGTCGCTGGTGATCATGGCGCTGGTGCTCACCGTCATGCGACGGTGGCGGGAGCTGTGGGCGCTCGACCGCCTCTCGTGGGCGCGGATCGCCGGCGCCGCCGCGTTCATCACCGTGAACTGGGGTGTGTACGTCCACACGGTCAACTCCGAGCGGGTCACCGAGGCGGCCCTGGGATACACGATCAACCCCCTGGTGAGCGTGCTCCTGGGAGTCCTGGTCTTCCGCGAACGGCTGAACCGCCCCCAGGTGTTCGCGGTGGCCCTCGCCGCCGTCGCGGTGGGGGTTCTCACCGTGGGGTACGGACACTTCCCGTACCTCTCGGTGCTCCTGGCGTCGAGTTTCGGCCTCTACGGGGTCTTCAAGAAGAAGCTCCGGGTGGACCCGGTGGTGGGGATGACCGGCGAGGTGCTGCTCATCGCGCCGCTCGCGCTCGCCGTTCTGGTGTGGCTGGGTGTGACCGGCGCGGGCACGTTCACCGGACACGGGGTGGGGCACGCGGCGTTGCTCGCCACCTCGGGCCTGGTGACCGTGGTGCCGTTGCTGTTGTTCGCGGTGGCCGCCCAGCGGATACCCCTGGCCACCGTCGGCATGCTGCAGTACATCATCCCGGTCCTGCAGATGGCCTGGGGGATCCTGGTGGTCGGGGAGCGACTGGACGCGGTCCAGTGGACCGGCTTCGCGTTGATCTGGGTGGCCGTGATCGCGTTCACGCTGGCCGGACGGTCACGCCGCCCGACGCATGCTGGCGTTTCGGGTCGTGTCGGATAACCGACCTACACTGGGCCGGACAAGCCGTAGGAGGAATGCTGCGTGGGCGGATCCCAGTTCGTGCATCTGCACAATCACACCGAGTTCTCGATGCTCGACGGGATGGCGCAGATCAACCCGATGTTCGCCGAGGCCTCCAGGCTCGGGATGCCCGCGGTGGGCATGACCGACCACGGCAACATGTACGGGTCCTCGGACTTCTACAAGCAGGCCGTCAAGACCGGCATCAAGCCCATCATCGGTATCGAGGCGTACGTCGCACCCGAGTCGAGGTTCAACAAGAAGCGCGTGCTGTGGGGCGAGAAGCACCAGAAGGGTGACGACGTCGCGGGTTCGGGCGCCTACACCCACATGACCATGGTCGCCGAGAACGCCACCGGCCTGCGCAACCTGTTCCTGCTGTCCTCGCTGGCCTCCTACGAGGGACAGCTGGGCAAGTGGGCCCGGATGGACGCCGAGATCCTGGCCGAGCACTCCGAGGGGATCATCGCCACATCGGGTTGTCCCTCCGGCGAGATCCAGACCCGCCTGCGCCTGGGCCATCACAAGGAGGCCTACGAGGCGGCCGAGAAGTGGCAGTCGATCTTCGGGAAGGACAACTTCTTCCTGGAGCTCATGGACCACGGGATCGACATCGAGCGGCGGGTCCGCGAGGACCTGCTCAAGCTCGGCAAGGACCTGGGCATGCCGCCGTTGGTGACCAACGACTGCCACTACGTCACCCGCGAGCAGTCCCACGCGCACGAGGCGATGCTGTGCGTACAGACGGGCAAGACCCTCGCCGACGAGAACCGCTTCAAGTTCGACGGCGACGGGTACTTCCTCAAGTCCGCGGCGGAGATGCGCGCCCAGTGGGACACCGAGGTCCCCGGTGGGTGCGACAACACGCTGTGGATCGCCGAACGCGTCCAGCCGTACGACGAGATCTGGGCGCCGAAGGACCGGATGCCCAAGTTCCCCGTGCCCGAGGGCGAGACGGAGGACACCTGGCTCGCCCGAGAGGTCCACAAGGGCCTGGAGTGGCGGTTCCCCGCGGGGGTTCCGCAGGAGTACCTGGACCGCGCGGAGTTCGAGCTCGAGGTGATCAAGGGCAAGGGGTACCCCGGGTACTTCCTCGTGGTCGGTGACCTCATCGAGTACGCCCGCTCCATCGGGATCAAGGTCGGCCCGGGCCGAGGGTCCGCGGCGGGTGCGCTGGTGGCGTACGCGCTCAAGATCACCAATATCGACCCGATCGAGCACGGCCTGCTGTTCGAGCGGTTCCTCAACCCGGAGCGCCCGTCCGCCCCGGATATCGATATCGACTTCGACGACCGTCGCCGCGGCGAGATGATCCGCTACGCCAGCGACAAGTGGGGCGCCGACAAGATCGCCCAGGTCATCACGTTCGGCACCATCAAGACCAAAGCCGCCATCAAGGACGCCGCGCGCGTGAACTTCGGCCAGCCCGGGTACGCGATCGCCGACCGGATCACCAAGGCCCTGCCACCGGCGATCATGGCCAAGGACATCCCGCTGTCGGGCATCACCGACCCCAAGCACGAGCGGTACGGCGAGGCCTCGGAGGTCCGTCAGCTCATCGAGACCGACCCGGACGTCAAGCGGATCTACGACACGGCCCGCGGACTCGAGGGCATGGTCCGGCAGGCGGGTGTCCACGCGTGCGCGGTGATCATGTCCTCCGAGCCGCTGCTCGACGTGATCCCCATGTGGAAGCGGGCGCAGGACGGCGCCCTGATCACCGGGTGGGACTACCCCTCGTGTGAGGACATCGGCCTGCTCAAGATGGACTTCCTGGGCCTGCGCAACCTCACCGTGATCGGGGACTGCCTGGAGAACATCAAGTCCAACCGCGGCGAGGAGATCGACCTCGACACGCTCAGCACCGATGACCAGGCGACCTACGACCTGCTGGCCAGCGGTGACACCCTCGGCGTGTTCCAGCTGGACTCCGGTGGCATGCGTGAGCTGCTCAAGCGCATGAAGCCCACCGGCTTCAACGACATCGTGGCCGCCCTCGCGCTGTACCGACCCGGCCCCATGGGGATGGGGACGCACTGGAACTACGCCGACCGCAAGAACGGCAAGCAGGAACTGGTGCCGATCCACCCGGAGCTGGAGGAGCCGCTCCGGGTGATCCTCGGCGAGACCCACGGTCTGATCGTGTACCAGGAGCAGATCATGGCCATCTCCCGCGAGCTCGCGGGATACACCGCCGGTGAGGCCGACGGCTTCCGCAAGGCCATGGGCAAGAAGAAGGCCGAGGTCCTGGCCGCCGAGTACGAGAAGTTCTCGGGCGGGATGTTCGAGCGCGGCTTCTCCAAGGAGGCCGTGGACGCCCTGTGGGGGACCATCGAGCCCTTCGCCTCGTACGCGTTCAACAAGTCCCATGCGGCGGGGTACGGGCTGGTGTCCTTCTGGACCGGCTACCTCAAGGCCAACTATCCGGCGGAGTACATGGCCGCCCTGCTCACCTCCGTGGGTGACGACAAGGACAAGGCCGCGCTGTACCTGTCCAACTGCCGGCAGATGGGGATCCGGGTCCTGCCTCCGTCCGTCAACGAGTCGCTCACCAATTTCGCCTCGGTGGGCACGGACATCCGGTTCGGTATGGGTGCGGTCCGCAACGTCGGTTCGCACGTCGTGGACTCCGTCGTGGCCGCCCGCACGGAGAAGGGGGCCTTCACGGACTTCTCCGACTACCTGGCCAAGATCGACCAGACCGCGTGCACCAAGAAGGTCACGGAATCGCTGATCAAGGCCGGTGCGTTCGACTCCCTGGGGCATCCGCGCAAGGGTCTGTTCCTGGTGCACGCCGACGCGGTCGAGTCGGTGATGTCCACCAAGAAGGCCGAGGCGGTGGGCCAGTTCGACCTGTTCGGCGGGGGGGACGCCGACGAGTCGGGAGGCGCCTCCGCCTTCAGCGACGTCTTCGCGGTCCGCGTCCCCGACGAGGAATGGGAGATCAAGCAGAAGCTGGCGCTCGAGCGGGAGATGCTCGGTCTGTACGTCTCGGGCCACCCTCTCGACGGGCTGGAGTCCGCGCTCGCCGCCAAGACCGACACGTCGATCGCCACCATCCACGAGGGCGAACTCGCGCACGGCACCGCGGTGACCATCGGCGGGATCATCTCCGGCGTGGATCGGCGGGTCAACAAGAACGGCGAACCGTGGGCGATCGTGACCATCGAGGACTTCAACGGCAGCGTCGAGGTGCTCTTCTTCCCCAAGACGTACCGCCTCGCCGCCCTCGACATCGCCGAGGACGCGGTCGTCCTGGTCAAGGCGCGCATCAACATCCGTGAGGACCGGGTGTCGGTGTTCGGTGACACCCTCGAGGTGCCGGACCTGGTCGTGGGCGGCAACGGCGCCCCGCTGGCGCTGACCCTGCCCACCCGGATGTGCACCATCGAGACCGTTACCGCCCTCAAACAGGTGCTCGGCCGACACCCCGGACCCTCCGACGTCCACCTGCGGCTGGTCAACGGGAACTCCTCGACGGTGTTGCGACTGGACGACCATCTGCGGGTGGAGACGTCCTCCTCGCTCATGGGGGATCTCAAGGCGCTGCTCGGGCCGGGTTGTCTCACCGGATGACCAGTTGGCGGTGACGGACCGCACGGTGGGACACTGGTCGTCGTGACCGTCACCGACTCCGCCGCGACCCAGGTAGTGACCCCAGACGACATCGACATCGCCGCCCGCCGCATCGGCGACGTGATCCTCGCGAGCGAACTGCACCAGAGCGAGCGGTTGAGCGAGCAGACCGGCGCGACCATCCTGCTCAAGCGCGAGGACCAGCAGGCGGTGCGGTCGTACAAGATCCGGGGCGCGTACAACCTGATGTCGCAGTTGACCGGTGACGAGCGCAGCGCGGGCGTGGTGACGGCGAGCGCCGGCAACCACGCCCAGGGCGTCGCGTTCGCCTGCCGGAGCCTCGGGATCAATGGCCGCATCTACGTCCCCACCAACACCCCCAAGCAGAAGCGGGATCGGATCCTCGCCCACGGTCGCAACTGGGTGGAGCTGGTGGTCACCGGCGTCAACTTCGACGCCGCCCAGACCGCGGCCCGCGCCGACGCCGAGCGGACCGGTGCGACGATGGTCCCGCCGTTCGACCACCCGGACACCATGGCCGGTCAGGGAACCATCGCGGCGGAGATCCTGGCGCAGCTCGACCGGGTCCCCGATGCGGTGGTGGTGCCGGTCGGCGGCGGCGGTCTGGTGGGCGGGCTCGCCACCTACCTGGCGGAGTACGCGCCCGACTGCAAGATCATCGCGGTGGAACCCGCGGGAGCGCCCTCTCTGACCCGGGCTCTCGAGGCGGGCGAGCCCGTCACCCTCGACACCGTGGACACTTTCGTCGACGGTGCGTCGGTGGCACGGCTCGGGGATTTCCCGTTCGGGGTGATCTCGTCGATGACCGAGCGGATCCAGGTCCTCACCGTGGACGAGGGTGCGGTGTGTACGGCGATGCTGGAGCTGTACCAGAACGAGGGGATCATCTCCGAGCCCGCCGGCGCGCTGGCGGTCACCGCACTCGAGCAGCTCGAGATCGACGAGGGCGCGACGGTCGTCTGCATCATCTCGGGCGGTAACAACGACGTCTCGCGGTACAGCGAGATCATTGAACGCTCGTTGGTGCACCAGGGGCTGAAGCACTACTTCCTGGTCAAGTTCCCCCAGGAGCCCGGCCAACTGCGTCGATTCCTCGACGAGGTGCTGGGTCCGGAGGACGACATCACGCAGTTCGAGTACCTCAAGCGCAACAACCGCGAGTACGGGGCCGCCCTCGTGGGTATCGAACTCGGCTCCGCCACGGGCCTGCACTCCCTGCTCGAGCGGATGGAGGCCTCCCGGATCGACTGTGAGCGGCTCGAGCCCGGCACCGCGGCGTACGAGTACCTGACCTGAGGCCCGTCTACCCGGTGTCCGGGCGGGTGCGCACCACCGCGAACCCGAACGCCTGACAGAAGACCGAGTCCTCGTCGACCACCGCCCCCGAGGCCAGCACCGCCTCGCCGGCCACCGGGACCCTGCTCGGCTCGGTTCCCAGGTTCACCACCAGGGCGAGCGATCCGCGGTGGACGATCAGCCAGCGGCCGTCGTCGGCCTCGACCCCGCACCGCACGCGGACCGACCCGAGCCACGGATCGGTCAGCTCGGGCTCGGCCCGCCGGAGGGCGATGAGTGCGCGGTACCCCCGGAGGATCTCGGCGTGCTGGTCCCGGGTCTGCTCGGACCGGTCCAGCACCGACCGCCGGAACGTCTCCGGGTCCTGGGGGTCGGCCACCGTGGCCGGGTCCCATCCCATCTCGGCGAACTCGCGGGTCCGGCCCCGGCGCACGGCGTCGGCGAGCTCGGGCTCGGGGTGCGAGGTGAAGAAGCAGAACGGGGTACGCGCGCCCCATTCCTCGCCCTGGAACAGCATCGGCGTGAAGGGGGAGCACAGGACGATCGCGGCCTTGGCCAGCTGCTGCGCGGGTGAGAGGTTCACGGAGGGCCGGTCACCCGCGGCGCGGTTGCCCACCTGGTCGTGGGTGAGCGTGTACGCCACGAACCGGCTGCCCGGGACCCGTCCGACATCCAGCGGGCGGCCGTGGACCCGCCCCCGGAACGCCGACCACGTCCCGGCGTGGAGGAACGCCCCGGTGAGGACCTGCCGGAGTGACTCGAGTGACCCGAAGTCCGAGTAGTAGCCCTGGCGTTCACCGGAGACCGCGGCGTGGACCGCGTGGTGCACGTCGTCGTCCCACTGTCCGGTGAGGCCCAGTCCGCCGCCCTCTCTCGCGGTGACCAACCGGGGGTCGTTCTGGTCCGACTCCGCGATCAGCGACAACGGTCGCCCGAGGTGGGCGGAGAGGGACTCGACCTCCACCGCCAGCTGCTCGAGCAGGTGCACGGCCGAGGCGTCGTGCAGGGCGTGGACCGCGTCCAGGCGCAGGGCGTCCACGTGGAACTCGTCGAACCAGCGCAGGGCGTTGTCGATGATGTACCGGCGCACCTCGCCCGAGTGGCGGCCGTCGAGGTTGAGCCCCGATCCCCACGGCCCGTCGGCGGCGGACAGGTACGGGCCGAACTCGGGCAGGTAGTTCCCCGACGGCCCGAGGTGGTTGTAGACCACGTCAAGACACACTCCCAGTCCGCGGGCGTGGCAGGCGTCCACGAACTGCTGGAACGCGTCCGGTCCTCCGTACGGCTCGTGCACGGCGAACCACGCCACCCCGTCGTAACCCCAGCCGTACTCGCCGTTGAACGCGTTGACGGGCATCACCTCGACCATGTCCACGCCCAGCTCCACCAGGTCGTCGAGGTACTCGATCGCGCTGGTCAGGGTGCCACCGGGGGAGAAGGTTCCCACGTGCATCTCATACAGGAGTGACCCGGCCAGTTGCCGACCCGTCCAGGCCGAGTCGGTCCAGCGCGTCGCGTCCACCCGGTGCACCCGCGAGAGCCCGTGCACGCCGTCGGGCTGACGCGCCGACCGCGGGTCGGGACGCGCGTCGCTCACCTCGCCATCGTCGCCCGTCACCACGAACCCGTAGTCCCTGCCCTGCTCGCGGACGACGGTCGAGGCCCACCAGCCGTCGGCGGTGCGGTGCATGGCGATCGGATCGGCGTCGGCGGAGTCCAGGACCAGGCCGACGGCCTCGGCTGTCGGCGCCCAGACGGAGAACGTGTCACTGCTCGGGAAGGTCACACCCCCAGGGTAGGGAAAACCACCGGGGGCGGGGCGGCGATACTGGTCCCATGACCGACCCCGGGACACGTGTGCTCAGGCTGGCCGCCGGCCCGGACGTCACCGGCGAGTACGAGGAGAAGCGCTCGAGGTTCCTCGCCGTGGTGAGGAGGTGCGACGACGAGGAGGCCGCCCGCGACCTGATCGCCGACCTCCGCCGTGCCCATCCGGCCGCGCGCCACCACTGCAGCGCCTTCCTGGTGGACGTGCCGGGGTCGAGCCGGATCGAGCGCTCGAACGACGACGGCGAACCCTCCGGAACCGCCGGCACCCCCATGCTGGAGGTCCTGCGCGGCAGTGGGCTCACCGGGGTGAGCGCGGTGGTCGTGCGGTGGTTCGGCGGCACCCGGTTGGGCACGGGCGGTCTGGTCCGGGCGTACGGTTCCGCGGTGTCGGCCGCCCTCGACCAGGCGTGGCGGACGGGTCGGGTCGTGGAGGTCACGCGGACGCCGGCGTGGCGTGCCGAGGTCGACCACTCGGTGGCGGGAGGCCTCGAGGGAGCAGTCCGCGGGGCGGGTGCGCGGGTGCTCGGCGTGGACCACGGCCGGCGGGTGGTGTTGACCGTCGCCGGGGAGCTCGAGGTGCTGGGGCCGATCCTGGCGACCCGGACCTCCGGTGGGGTCGAGTGGCAACCCGCAGGGGTGGCGACCACCGAGAACGCGGTGCGGTGCCGAGATATGGAATCCTGACGGTATGAGCATGCAGCCCTACCAACCGAACTCGATCGAGGTCCAGAAGCAGCAGGTGCGCAAGGATGCGCGCACCACGGCGATCGCGCTGGGCGTGACCGTGGTGGCGCTGCCGATCGCGTTGTTCGCCAGCTCGTTCTTCACCGTGGTGGCGATCCTCGCCGGGATCGTGGCGATCTACAAAGGCAACCAGGTGCGCCAGGCCATCTCGGGCAAGCCCAAGAATCGCGAACTGTACTGACGGATCCGGATCGACCGTGGGCGTCCCCGGTCAGCCGTGGCGGCGGACCACGTCGGTGAGATCCGCCCGATCGGCCCGGAAGGTGTTGGCGGGGTGCTCGGGGTCGGCGTAGCCGAAGGCGATCCCGCACACGATCAGCCGGTCCTCACCGATCCCGAGGTGCTCGCGGACCCCGTCCGAGTAGAGCGCGAGCGCGGCCTGGGCGCAGGTGGCCACGCCCAGCGAGGACGCCGCCGCGAGGAACGTCGCCACATAGCCACCGCAGTCCACCGCGCCGTAGGTGCCCAGGCCCGCGTCCGAGGTGATCACCGCGACGTGCGGGGCGCCGAAGAACCGGTAGTGTCGCGTTTCTGAAGTTGGTTTAGGGTTCGCTTTCGCGAGGATCTGTTCGGGAGTTTTAGTCCAGACGAACGGGTGTTTGCGGTCGTTCCAGCCCGTGATGAACTGGCGAATCTTGGCATTGAGGTCCTTGACAGATGTAAAGACACCACGGCGGATGGCCTGCCGGTCGATGATCCCGAACCAGACTTCCACGAGGTTGAGCCAGGATCCGGACGTCGGGGTGAAGTGCACGTGGAACCGCGGATGCTGTGCCAGCCACACCTTCACCGCCGGGGTCTTGTGGGTCGCGTAGTTGTCCATCACCAAGTGCAGGTCAACCTCCGGGTAGGCGCGGTCGAGTTGACGCAGGAACGCCAGGAACTCCTGATGGCGATGCTTCGGCTTGACCGCGCCGGTGACGTGCCCGGTCGCAATGTCCAACGCGGCGAACAGAGTCGTGGTGCCGTGCCGCTTGTAATCGTGGGTGTGCCTTTCGATGCTGCCGGTGCGCATCGGCAGCATCGGCGCGGTCCTATCCAGCGCCTGGATCTGACTCTTCTCGTCAACACACAACACGATCGCGTTGTCCGGTGGCGCCAAGTACAACCCCACCACGTCGGTGACCTTCGCGACCAGTTCGGGATCGGTGGAGAACTTGAACGTTCCGGCCCGCCAAGGCTGCACCCCGAACTTGCGCCACGCCCTGGCCACGGTGGCGTTACCGATCTTCAGATGATCCGCCAGCAGGCGTGAGGACCAGTGCGTCACCCCGTACTTCTTCGGCGGAGGAGTCAACGTCGTGGTGATGATCTTCTGGTCATCTATCCGCTTCGGCCGGCCAGAGCGCGACTCGTCGAACAGGCCCGCGATCCCATCCGCCTCATACCTGCCTCGCCACTTCCACACCGTCGTCGGCGTCGTTCGCTCCCGGTCAGCGATCCGAGAGTTCGCCTGACCTTCCGCCGCGAGCAGGATAATCCGCGCCCGCATCGCCAACCCCGATTGGATCGACGTTGACCGCGTCCACGACTCCAACTCCTCGCGGTCACCATCACGAAGAATCAAAGCCGGAGCCGGGTTATTGGGCATGACCCATTCTCCCAAACACCCAAGCATTTAGGAACTAACGACACGCGACAGTAGTTCTCCAGCATCTGCGTGAGCCGTGCCTCCTTGTCCGAGCGCTCGATGCCCAGCGCGGTGTAGAGGCCGTACCCGCTGGCCCGCCGCCGTTCGCCGTACACGCCCTCGTAGCGCTCGGGTGCCGGCAGGTCCGAGCGCATCCCGTTGGCCAACACGTACTCCGTGAGGTGCTTGCCGAACTCGGTTGTCGCGTGCCCGGTCACCAGGTCGACCTGCCACGCCTGCGAGTTGCACCAGGACGCCGTGCGCTGGGCCATCTGCAGGATCCGGTCGATCGTCTCCTCGGGAACGGGGTCGGAGGTGAACCCTCGGCAGCTGTAGCGGTCGTCGAGGATCCGCTCGAGCGTGGCGGCGGCGTCGGTCATGGGCCCTCCAGGAGGTCGTGCGGGACTGTGATGTCAGTCTCGCACGGGGGGCACGCGGCCCCCGGCCGGGGCCCGTCCCGAGCCCCGGCCGGATCCTTCGTGCAACCGGGTGACCGCGGTGGGATCAGTCCGCCGGGTTCCCGGCCACGTCCACGCTCCAGGTGACGCCGAACCGGTCCGTCAGCATCCCGAAGCCGGCGCTCCACGCGGACGCCGCGAGGGGCTCGATGACCGTCGCACCCTCGGCGAGTGCGCTCCAGTACCCCTCCGCCTCACCGAGGGAGCTGACGCTGACGGAGTCGAAGAACGGCTGATCGGTCACCGTCATGCCGTTCTGGCGGGTCGTGAGACCACCGAAGGGCTCGTCGCGTCCGGGGATGTCGTACGCCATGACGCTGAAGCCGCAGTCCGCGGTGACGCGGCCGAAGACCACCTTCCCGGCGTCCGGGGCGTCCTGGGGCATCCCGACCTCGCCATAGGTCGTGATGTGCACCTCGCCGCCGAAGGCGCGCTGGTAGTGCGCGAGCGCCTCCCGTGCGGTGCCGGGCAGGTTGAGATGTGTGGTGGTGGTGACTGACATGGTGACTCCCTCGGGTGGGACCGGATCCGCGGCGATCTGCCGCTCGGCTCCATCGTGTCGGGGCTCGAGGACACGGGGTGTCCTCTTTTCCGGGAGAATGGGACCATGAGCGGAGCTCCCGAGCGGACACTGGCGTTGCTCTCCCTCCTGCAGTCCCCGAGGAGTTGGCGGGGTGAGGAGTTGGCGCAGCGCCTGGAGGTGACGACCCGCACCGTGCGTCGTGACGTGGACCGCCTCCGCGAGTTGGGGTACCGGATCCAGGCGGTGAAGGGGCCCGACGGCGGGTACCGGATGGAGTCGGGGACGGAGTTGCCGCCCCTGAGGTTCGACGACGACCAGGCGGTCGCGATCGCCATCGCCCTGCGACACTCGGCCGCCGCGGGTGTCGAGATGGGTGATGCCGCGCACCGCGCGCTGGCGACGGTACGACAGGTGATGCCCTCACGACTGCGGCACCGGATCGACGGGATCCGGTTCGACAACTCAGCCCACCCCACCGGAGTCGACTCCACCGGCGTCACCCCCGCCGTCGTGGAGGCCGTCAGCGAGGCGGTGCGGAGGAGGATGACCCTGCGCTTCGGCTACCGCGACCCCGATTCACCGTCCCGGCGGACACAACCGCACGGGGTGGTGGCGCGGAACGGACGCTGGTACCTGGTCGCGTGGGACCTGGACAGGGACGACTGGCGCACGTTCCGGCTGGATCGCATGACCCCACGACTACCCACCGGGCCCGCCTTCGAGGCCAGGGGGATCCCGACCGGCACCGCGACGGGATTCCTCGCGAGCCGGTCGAAGGGGTCCGCCCACGACGACGCGTGGCCGTGCGTCGGGGAGGTCGAGATCGACCTCCCCGTGACCGACGTGGCCCGCTGGGTGCACGACGGCGAGGTCGAGGCGCTGTCGGCGGACTCCACCCGGGTGACGCTCGGGTCGTGGTCCTGGGCCGGCGTGATCGCCGCGGTCGTGCGTTTCGACGCCGGGTTCCGCGTCCTCGGCCCCGACGAACTGCTCCGGGCGGCGCGGGAGCTCGAGACCCGGCTGGCCGCCGCGCGGACACCCCGTGACGGTGTCCCGACCGGTTAGCGACGACCGGTCTCGCTATCCTCGCCCTATGGCAGTGCGGGTGGACGCGTGGACGTGGTCGGTGCGGCTGTTCCCGTCGCGGACCAAGGCGGCGGCCGCCTGCCGCGGCGGGCACGTCAAGGTCAACGGGGAGGCGGTGCCACCGTCGAAGGCCGTCGTGCCCGGAGATCGCGTCCAGGTGACGGGCACGCTCGGTCGGATCCGCGTCCTCGAGGTGGTCCGGACGGTCAACAAACGGGTGGGCGCCCCCGTCGCCGTGACCTGCTACATCGATCACTCGCCACCGCCCCCTCCCAGGGAGGTGCTGGCCTCACAGCCGCGGCGGGAGAGGGGAGCGGGGCGGCCGACCAAGCGAGAGCGACGCGAGACCGACCGCCTCCAGGGCCGCGGGTAGGGCCGGTCAGTCGTCCGAGCGGACGATCAGCACGACCGGCGACCCGGCCAGCAGGTCACCGACGTCCACCCGGCCGGAGATCGACGAGCCGTCCGGGCGTACCACCCAGGTGCCCTCCGGGAGCAGGACCTCGGTTCCGCCGAACTCGCCGGCCCCGACCACCGCGGTCCGCCGCCTGGCGATCATGCCGACCGCCGCACGCCCGTCGACGAACCTGGTGAACGCCACCACGTCGGCGGCGGCGGGCCCCCGCACCGGAAGCGGGACGTGCGCGCCGGCCGCCATCGCCGCCGGATGCGCACGCCGGATCCGCAGTGCCTCACGGACCAGCGCGAACTTGGGGTGCCCGCCGCGGGCCACCGCGCCGGACCGCAGGGGCTCGTAGTCCACGAACCGGCGGTTGTCCGGGTCGACCAGCGAGTCGTCCCACACCTCCGTGCCCTGGTAGACGTCGGGGACCCCGGGGGACAGCAGTTGTGTCGCCTTGGCGATCAACGAGTTGTCACGCCCGGCGGGGGCGATGCGGTCGACGAACGGGGTGAGCAACGCGCCGCCCGAGTCGAGCAGGGTGTCGATCCACCGGTGGGCGGCGGACTCGAAGTCCGCGTCCTGATCGGTCCAGGTGGTGTGCACGGCGGCCTCACGTAGGGCCTTGTCGGCGTAGTCGTGCAGGCGGGACCGCAGGTCGTCGGCGGGATCGTCGCGCTCCGGCCACACCCCCACGATCACCTGGAGCAGGAAGTAGCCCGCGTCCTCGGCGGGCGGGGGGAACGTCCGGAACACCTCGGAGACCAGATCCGCCCACTCGTCGGACAGCTGGGAGAGGACCGAGATCCGGGCGCGCACGTCCTCGCCCCGCTTGGTGTCGTGGGTGCTGAGCGCCGTCATGGCCAGGGGGGAGGCGAGCGCGCGTTCGGCCATCGCGAGGTGGAAGGCCTCCACCTGCATGCCCATCCGCCCCGGTGAACCGCCGACCTCGTTGAGCGAGACCAGCCGGCCGAGCCGGTAGAACAGGCGGTCCTCCTCGGCCTTGGCGGTGGCCGCACCGGTCACCTGCGCCAACCGGCTCGAGGCCTCGGCACCACGGGCCAGAGCCCCGGCCACGAGACCCAGCACGGGAGCCAGTTCGGGGCGGTCGCGGTGCAGATCGTCCAGTATCGCGGGCAGGGTCCCGCGGAGGACGGGATAGTCGGCGCGATAGGCGGGCGTGCGCTCGATCACCGAGACCAACGCCTCGCGGAGGAGGGCCCCCTCGTCGTCACCACCCGTCACGACACTCGGCTCCCCGCCGAGGGCGGCCTCACGCCGCACCGCGCGGGTCAGGCGGCCCAGTTCGGGGGCGAGGTCCTCCAGGACGATCTGCCGCTTGAGACGGGCGGACTGATCGTGGACCTGCTCCTCGTCGCCGGGGCCGCCGCAGTACCGGGAGGCCAGCTCGGTCAACCGCGCCTGTCCGCCCCGGTCCACCAACATCTGGTCGATCAGCCGGAGGGCGTCGTATCCCGTGGTCCCGTCGACGGGCATGGCGGGCTCGAGCACTTCGGCGGGCGCGAGGATCTTCTCCACCAGCAGCCACCGGTCCTCGCCGGCCAGCCCGCGGAGACGCCGGGTGTAGCCCACGGGATCGGCGAGGCCGTCGGGGTGGTCGACCCGGATGCCGTCGACCAGATCCTCCTCGCACCAGCGGGCCACCTCGGCGTGGGTGGCGTCGAAGACCGCCGGGTCCTCCTGGCGCAGCCCGGCCAGCCCGGTCACGGTGAAGAACCGCCGGTAGCCCAGGAGCGGCTCCCGCCAGTGGACCAACCGATAGTGCTGGCGGTCGTGCACCTGTTGCGCGGTCCCGCCCCCGGTGCCGGGGGCCGCCGGGAAGCGATGGTCGTAGAAGTGCAGCTCGGCCTCCGCAGCGTCCGTGTCGGAGGTGTCGGTGTCTGTGGCGGTGTCGGTGGGGGTGACGACGACGAGCTGGTCGACGTCCTCCGGTGAACCCAACACCGGGATCGCTATCCGGCCGTCCGCCCCGTTGGCGGGCTCGGTGTCGAAGTCGAAGTACGTGAAATACGGCGACTCCGGGCCCCGGCGCAACGCGTCCCACCACCAGCGGTTCGCCGCCGGACGGTCCACGCCCAGGTGGTTGGGGACGATGTCCACCACCAGGCCCAGGTCGTGCTCCCGGCAGGCCGCCCGCAGCGACCGCAGTGCGCTGATCCCGCCGAGCTCCGCTGCGACCGTGGTCGGGTCCACCACGTCGTACCCGTGGGTCGATCCGGGGGTGGCCTCGAGGATCGGCGACAGGTACACCGATCCCACGCCGAGGTCGGCGAGGTAGGGGACCAGGGCCTCGACGTCGGCCAGGACGAACCCGCGGCCGTCCGGGTCGGACGCGGGCGTCCGCAGTTGGATGCGGTAGGTGCTCGCCAGGGCCGTACCCCTGCGCAGCGGCCCGGTCCCGGTCAGATCCGCGGCGGTCACGATCAGGTGACCTTGCGCAGCACGATCGTGCCGCGATCGGCCACCGTGATCGTGTCGTCCGACCCCAGCTCACCGGTGCGCTCCTCGAGGTGGACCGCGGTGTCCAGGACGACCTCCCAGCTCTCGGCGTACTCGGACCCCAACAACGAGAACTCGATGGGCTCGTGGTGGGCGTTGAACAGCAGGAGGAACGAGTCGTCGACGATCCGCTGGCCACGCTCGTCGGGTTCGTGGATGCCCTCACCGTTGAGATAGACGGCCAGGGACTTGCCGAAGCCGGAGTCCCAGTCCTTGTGGGTCATCTCGGACCCGTCCGGGCTGAACCAGGCGATGTCCTGCGGGTCCTCGTCGTCGCGGAGAACGGTGCCGAAGAACCTGCGCCGGCGGAACACCGGATGGTCCTTCCGCAGTCGGACCAGGGTGCGGGTGAACTCGAGGAGGTCTTCCTTCTCCTCGTCGAGGTCCCAGCTCATCCACGCGATCTCGTTGTCCTGGCAGTACACGTTGTTGTTCCCGCCCTGCGTGCGGGCGATCTCGTCACCGTGGGCGATCATCGGCGTGCCCTGCGACAGGATGAGGGTGGTCAGCATGTTGCGCCGCTGCCGGTGGCGCAGACGCAGCACCTCGGGGTCGTCGGTGGGTCCCTCGACCCCGCAGTTCCAGGAGCGGTTGTGGCTCTCGCCGTCGTTGCCGTCCTCGCCGTTGGCCTCGTTGTGCTTCTCGTTGTAGCTGACCAGGTCGTTGAGGGTGAAGCCGTCGTGGGCGGTGACGAAGTTGATCGAGGCGGTGGGGCGACGTCCGGTGTTCTCGTACAGGTCCGAGGAGCCGGTCAGGCGGGAGGCGAACTCGCCGAGAGTGGCGGGCTCTCCCCGCCAGAAGTCGCGGACGGTGTCGCGGAACTGCCCGTTCCACTCCGTCCACAGCGGCGGGAAGTTGCCCACCTGGTAGCCGCCCTCGCCGACGTCCCACGGCTCGGCGATCAGCTTGACCTGGCTGACCACCGGGTCCTGCTGGACCAGATCGAAGAACGAGGACAACCGGTCGACGTCGTGCAGCCCCCTGGCCAGGGCGGAGGCGAGATCGAACCGGAACCCGTCGACGTGCATGTCGAGGACCCAGTACCGCAGCGAGTCCATGATGAGCTGCAGGGAGTGGGGGTGCCGGACGTTGAGCGTGTTCCCGGTGCCCGTGTAGTCCATGTAGTGCTGTTCGTCGCCCTCGACCAGACGGTAGTACGCCTGGTTGTCGATCCCGCGGAACGCGATGGTGGGTCCCATGTGGTTACCCTCCGCGGTGTGGTTGTAGACCACGTCCAGGATCACCTCGATGTTGGCGTCGTGGAACGCCTTGACCATCGCCTTGAACTCGCTCACCGCGTCACCGGGCTTCTCCGCGAACGCGTACTCGTTGTGCGGGGCCAGGAAGCCGAAGCTGTTGTACCCCCAGTAGTTCCGCAGCCCCATGTCGATCAACCGCTGGTCCTGCATGAACTGGTGCACCGGCATCAACTCGATCGCGGTGACGCCGAGGTCGGTCAGGTAGTCGATGATCGCCGGGTGGGTCATGCCGGCGTAGGTGCCGCGCATCTCCGCCGGGATGTCGGGGTGCGTGGCGGTCATGCCCTTGACGTGGGCCTCGTAGATCACGGTGTTGTGGTACTCGTGCCGGGGCGCGCGGTCGTTGCCCCAGTCGAAGTAGGGGTTGATCACGACGGTGGTCATGGTGTGACCGAGGGAGTTCTCGGTGTTCCGTCGACCCGGGTCGTCCAGGTCGTAGCTGTGCAGGCTCGGGTGGCCGTCGAACTCCCCGTCGAAGGCCTTGCCGTACGGGTCGAGCAACAGCTTGGAGGGGTCGCAGCGCAGACCGTTCTCGGGCTCGTACGGCCCGTGCACCCGGAAGCCGTAGCGCTGCCCCGGGGTCACCCCGAACAGATAGCAGTGCCAGATATGACCGTCGACCTCGGTGAGCTCGACGCACTGCTCCCCGCCGTCGCGGTCGATCAGGCACAGGTCGACGCGCTCGGCCACCTCGGAGAACAGCGCGAAGTTGGTGCCGGTTCCGTCATACGTGGCACCGAGGGGGAAGGCGGTACCAGGCCAGGCACGGATGAGCTCTGGGGCGGACTGCTGCGCGTCGTCGTTGGTCACAAAGCCCAACAGTAGTGCGTTTCGGGGCGGGAGCCGCTGTGCCGGGCCCCCGGCGGTCACCACCAGCCGGTCGCGGGCCCCATCTGCCTGGCCAGTTCGCCCGACGCGGACCGGACCCACGACCCGGAGAGGTGGTGGGAATCGTGGTAGACGATCACGTTGCCCACCACGACCGGGCAGTTCGCCGGGTCGCACAGGCCGTCGGTGAGGTCGATCAGTCGGACCGAGTCGATCCCGGCCCCGGCGAGCCCGGCCGGGTTGATCGGCGCGATGGACCGCTCCCGGGGCATCCCGCACTCCTCGGGGGTGCCGCCGTCTCCCAGACAGTCCCCGGCCCGGATCGGGCCGCGGCCCTGGTTGAGCCACGGGGTGTCCCGGACGGCGATCACGCCGATGCCCTGCTGGTCGAGTGCACGCCACAGGTCCACGTACTGGCGCGGGGTGACGTCCGGGCCCACGACCCCCACCGGCCGGGTGGCGGTGGTGAACACGAAGTCGGGTGCCAGGCCCACGAGGGCGGCCAGGGCGGCGGGCGTCCACTCGGCGCAGCTCTCGTACAGCAACTCGTCGCTGTCGGACACCGAGGCGTCCAGGGTCAGCGGGCACCCCATCTTGAGCACCGTGACCACCCGGAAGCCGTAGTGTCGGCCGACCTCGTCGAGGCCGCTGATCCAGTGCTCGGCGTGGGAGCCACCCACCAAGGCGATGGTGCGCGGCGCGGTGACGTCGCCGTACACGCACATCTGCACCTCGGCCGACTCGAAGTTCGAGATGCAGCCGTCCAGGGTGCTCACGGGCAGGTCGTTGCCCACCTGCAGCAGTGAGGGGACGTAGTCGGCGTCCTCGGGGACCGGGATGCCGTCGAAGAAGGCGCGGGCCCCGGGGTGGTCCGGGTCGGTCAGTGAGTCGACATAGGGCACGGCCGAGCGGGAGGCGGACGTGGCGGTCCACCATCCGACCGTCCCGAGGCTGGCCACCGCGGCCACCACGACGAGGGCGGTGGCCTGGACGAAGCGGCGCTGATCGCGCGCGTTGCGTCCGGACCCCTTGCGGAGCGAGTCACGCTTCTGGGCGGCGGGGGTGGACCGCCCGCGTGCCCGGCTGGCCATCCGCAGCGGTCGCTCGACGTACTTCTCGGTCAACAGGGCGAGCACCACGGAGACCGCGACGATCGCCAGCCCCGACACCAGCGTGATCTCGGCCTGCCGGTCGTAGGAGAGCCAGAGGATGAGGAGCGGCCAGTGCCACAGGTACAGGGAGTACGAGATGTCGCCCAGGCGTCGGAACACCCGCGCGGACAGCAGCCAGGTGACCGGGTCCCTCCGCGGTGTCGCGCGCTCGCCCTCGGGGAGGTTGCCGCCGAGGATGATCAGCAGGGCCCCGCCGATCGGGTACCAGGCCAGGGGGCCGGGGAAGTAGGCGGCGCCGTCGATCACGAAGCCGCAGCTCACGATGAGCGCCAGCCCGGCGACGGTGCTGAGCATGCGCAACGGCCACGGCAGCACGATCCCCGCCAGCAGGATCGCCACGAGACCACCGACGAGGAGCTCCCACATCCGGGCGCCGGTGTCGTAGTAGTTCCAGGGCTGGTTGACGGCCTGCCCGTAGGCGGACCACCACACCGAGGCCGCGGTGCCCACGGCCACCACTCCGAGGAGCATCCACTTGGGCGAGCCGCCCCGCCCGATGAGCCGCCACATCGCGGTCAGGCCCAGGACGACGCCGAGGGCGACGAGATAGAACTGGCCCTGCACCGACATGGACCACAGGTGCTGCAGCGGCGAGATGGTGGCGTCGGCCGCCGCGTAGTCCTGGGAGGTGAGCGCGAGCTCCCAGTTCTGGTAGTACAGCAGCGAGGCGAGGGTCTGTTCGAAGATCGCCGACCACTGGGTAGGGGGCTTGATGAGGATCGTCCCCACGACGGTCGCGGCCACCGTGACCACCAACGCCGGGTACAGCCGACGGACCAGTCGCGTGAGATGGGGGATCGGGTTGAGGGCGGTGCGCCCGTCCGAGGCGCCGCGTAGGAGCGATCCCAGGAAGAAGAACCCGGAGAGGGTGAGGAACACATCGACGCCGCCGGAGACGCGGCCCATCCAGATGTGGAACACCACGACCAGTGCGATGGCCAGCCCGCGGAGCCCGTCGATGTCGTGCCGGTAGGCCATCTTCCCTCGCCGGCGGCGAGCAGGCGAGATCGGAGTGCTGGTGGCCACTGGCGAGTACTTCCTGACGGGTCGTCCGGTCTGTGCAGGCGCCCCGACTCTGCGAGCGCGTGCACCGAAGAGCATGGCGGAGCCGCGTCCGATTACACCACAGACGGTCGACAGCGCCCGCGTTGGTACAGTCCGGCCCATGCTCAGCTCGCCGATCCGCGCCGTGGGGACCGTGTCGGGAGTCGTCGGTCCGGCCGTGGTCGCGCTGCTGGTGTGGATCGTGGCGGCACCCCGCTCGGAGTTGCTCTCGGTGGGCGGCGGGAGGGGGTTGCGGCTCCCGGAGTCCGGGACGGACGGCGGCAGCCAGCTCCTGATGTTGATCGTCCTCCTCGGGGCGGCCGTCGTGTGTGCGGTGCTGACCTTGTGGCACCGTCACCCGGGCCTGCGGAGGCCGGGTGGCGTCACCGTCCTCGTGGTGCTTCCGGGGCTGACGTGTGCGGTCGCCGCGGCGGCCGCCTCGCCGCTCGCCGCGTTGCTGGCGCCGCCCGCGGAGGACGCCCCGTACGGGTCGGTGGTGGCGCAGTCGCCGGCGGCGGGGGCGCTGTTCTTCGACCGCATGATCTACGGGACGTCGGGGCCGTCGTGGGACTGGTTCCCGCCCGGGGCCGGATGGCTGGTCTTCGGCGCGATGATCGCTGCCTTCACCGTCGCGGTGTTGGCCCATTTCAGCCACTCGCCGGAGTTGCGTGACGGGGTCGACGGAGTGCGGCCGGAGTCGGCTGCGCCGGACTGGCTCGCCTGAGCTCTACAGGCGGTTCTCGGCGACGGCGTCGACAGGCGGCCGGAGGGTCGCGAACTGGTCGGTTATCCGCAATCTGCGCTCGGAGAAGCGGTAGAGCGCGGCGGGCCGACCCCCCGAGGGCCCCGGTGGCGCGCTGCGCCCGCACCGCACGAGCTCGCCCCGCCTGGTGAGGACCCTCTGCAGGTTGGTCGGATCCACAGGGTGGCCCAGGGCGGCGCCGTAGAGCTGCGCGAGATACGACAGCGTGAACTCCACGGGCGCCAGGGCGAACCCCAGGGTCGAGTAGGAGAGCTTGGCCGCGAGGCGGGCGCGGGCGCGGGCGACGATCTCCGCGTGGTCGTAGACGGTGTCGGGCAGCTGGTCGACCCGGAACCAGGCCGTGTCGTCGGGGATGGCCGGGTCGGCGTCGCTGGGGAGGACGCCGAGGAACCCGGAGGCGAACACGCGTCGGCCGGGTATGCGCCCCGGGTCGGAGAACTCCGCCACGGATTCCAGGTGGCTGAGCGATTGCACGTCGACCTTCTCGGCGAGCTGCCGGGTGGCGGAGGCGGGCAGGTCCTCGTCGTCCCGGACCTCACCGCCGGGCAGCGCCCACCGGCCGGCGGCGGGCCCGAGGGAGTGCCGCCAGAGCATCACGTGGAGCGTGGGCGCGGTGGCACCGGGCGCCGGTCGCACCTGGGTCACCACGACGAGCACTTCGTGACCGGTGTTACACTGCATCATGTTTTCGATTGTAAGTCGAAAACAGGGCCGGTGGCGTATCGGCCCACAGAACCGACCCGGGAGGGGGCAGCGATGAGCACTGCCACAGGACACGGCACCACGGTCGCGCCACGGCCCGACACCACCGTCGGACGGCTCGACTCGCCGCTCGCCACGAGGATCCGCCACGACGGCGCGGTGTACACGGGCGTCGAACCCGACGCGGAGTGGGCCGCCGAGATCCGCCGCCTCGCCGGCGAGCGTGACGCGGTGATCCTCGCCCACAACTACGAGGTCCCCGCCATCCAGGACATCGCCCACCACGTGGGGGACTCCCTGGCCCTGTCGCGCATCGCCGCGGAGGCCGAGCAGTCGACCATCATCTTCTGCGGCGTCCACTTCATGGCGGAGACCGCCAAGATCCTCTCGCCGGACAAGACCGTCCTCATCCCCGACGAGGCGGCGGGCTGTTCGCTGGCCGACTCCATCACCGCCGAGCAGTTGGCGGAGTGGAAGTCCGAGCACCCCGATGCCGTGGTGGTCTCCTACGTCAACACCACCGCCGCGGTGAAGGCCCTCACGGACATCTGCTGCACCAGCTCCAACGCGGTCGAGGTGGTCGAGTCGATCGACCCGGACCGCGAGGTGCTGTTCCTTCCCGACCAGTTCCTCGGCGCGCACGTCCGGCGCAAGACCGGCCGCGACAACGTGCTCGTGTGGGCGGGCGAGTGCCACGTCCACGCCGCGATCAACGGTGACCAGCTCACCGCCAAGTCGCAGGCCCACCCGGGCGCCGAGCTGTTCGTCCACCCCGAGTGCGGCTGCGCCACGAGCGCGCTGCACCTCGCCACCGAGGGTGCCGTGCCGGCTGATCAGGTCAAGATCCTGTCCACCGGCGGGATGGTCGACGCCGCCCGCTCCTCGGGTGCCCGCGAGGTCCTGGTGGCCACCGAGATCGGGATGATCCACCAGCTGCGCAAGGCGGCTCCGGAGATCGACTTCCTCCCGGTCAACGACCAGGCCAGCTGCCCCTACATGAAGATGATCACCCCGGCCGCGCTGCTGCGCGCGCTCGTCGAGGGCGCCGACGAAGTGCACGTCGATCCCGCCACGGCCGAGGCCGCGCGCGGGTCCGTCGAGCGGATGATCGCCATCGGCAACCCGGGATCCGGGGAGTGACCGGCGCGGGCGTGGGTTCGCCGGTATCCGGGGGAGACGACGACGAGCTCTTCGACCCCGACACCCGTGCCGACGCCCTGATCGCGATCAGGCGCGCCCTCGAGGAGGACCTGCGTTACGGCCCGGACGCCACCTCGCTGGCCACCGTGCCCGCGGACTCCCGTGCCACCGCACGACTCGCGACCCGATCCGACGGGGTGGTGGCCGGGTTGCCGCTGATCGGGATGGTCCTGACCGAGGTGCTCGGCGACGACTACTCGGTCACGCTCAGCGCGGGGGACGGTGACCGCGTCTCGGCCGGCGACGTGGTGGCCGAGATCACCGCACCGACGCGCGGGCTGCTCACCGCCGAGCGGACACTGCTCAACCTCGTGTGCCATCTCTCGGGGGTGGCCACCGCGACCCGGGCATGGGCCGACGAGCTCAGTGGCACCGGCTGCGCCGTGCGCGACACCCGCAAGACCATGCCCGGCATGCGCCTGCTGCAGAAGTACGCCGTCCGCTGCGGCGGCGGGGTCAACCACCGACTCGGCCTCGGGGATGCCGTCCTGGTCAAGGACAACCACGTGGTGGCCGCCGGTGGGGTGGTTCCGGCGCTGGCCGCCGTGCGCGAGCGGTTCCCGGACCTGCCCTGCGAGGTCGAGGTGGACTCCCTGGAGCAGCTCGACCAGATGCTCGACGCAGGCGTGGACCTGGTCCTGCTGGACAACTTCCCCGTCTGGCAGACGCAGATGGCCGTGCAGCGTCGGAACGCGATCTCACCCCGTACCCGGTTGGAGTCCAGTGGCGGCCTCGGTCTGGACGTCGCCGCCGACTACGCGCGCTGTGGTGTCGACTTCCTCGCCGTCGGCGGGCTCACCCACTCGGTCGCGGTCCTCGACCTCGGCCTGGATATGTGAGGTCCACCGCACCCGGCCGTTCGGGTGAGGTGTGGGTCGCCGGAACCCGCGTAAAGTTTGATGACATGACGGGCTTCTGGGACACGAGCGAGAAGAGCACTCCGGCGGAACGCCGACAGCAGCGGATGGCGGAGGCGCGCCGACGCGTGGAGTCCGGGGAGAACACCTCACCGCCGCCTCCACGGCCCGCCCCCGGCAAGCCCGCCCGGAGTCGCTCGGCGCGCTCGCCCAGGGCGGCCACCGTGGACCCGCTCTCCGTCACCGGGGCGCAGTTCGCCGTCTGGCGTAGCGTCCAGCACTTCTGCGCCACCGACTCGCTCCCGGACGCCCGCGGGGCCGATCTGGACCTGCTGGTCGCCTGGTCGGACTCCATCCAGCCGTTCCGCCTGCGCCAGCGGATAGTGGCACGCCTGGACTCCCAGGGCGCGTGGCTGCCGGTCTGCTACGCCAAGGACGGCGCCCGCGAGGCGATCACCCAGGCGCAGGCCGACCGTTACCGCGAGGCCAGGCTCGGCGAGTCCACACTCTCCGGTGGCGCGCAGAAGTCCCTCCGGGAGACCGACCACCCGGAGACCACGACCTCGCTCTGAGCAGGGCCCTCAGCGAGCGGCCAGTGCGAACCGCCGGCCCCGCGGTCGCGGGCCGGTGCTGAGGACCAACTCGTCGGCACCGGACTCACGGCCGGCCGGGCCCGTGGTCTCCTTGACGGCGGTGACCTCGTCGTCGTCGTGGAGGTCGTCGTCGGCGGTGCCGTCCCCGGTCCGGTCGTCGGTCAGGTCGACCGCCTCGGCGTCGCCGGGATGCTCGTCCACCGCGACGATCGCCCCCTCCCGCTCGAGATCGATGATCGCGGTGCGGGCCGCCCGGGCGTACCGCAGGTGTCGCATCGCGGGGGTGTCCGTATCGGGGTCGGAGGGGTCCACGTCGCCCAGTCTCAGCGGCTCGCCCGAAGGGGCCTCGTAGGCCTCGCAGACCGATTCGACGATCTCGTCCACCCCCAGACTGTCCCACTCCCCGAGCTTGTCCACGACGATCATGCGGGCGCGTTCCAGCGCGTCGGGCCCGGGGTCGGTGGCGGCGTCGATGGCGGAACGGATCTTCTCGGAACGGATCTTGTCAGTCGAACTCATGACCCGAGCCTGCCAGTCCCGGCGCCGGGATGCAGCCGGTCGCGCGGGCGCGCCCGGTGTGCTCCCGGTGTGCTCTGACGGACGCGCCGCTAGGACGAGAGCTCGGCCATGACTCGGGGGACCTCCGACAGCAGCTCCCGGGCGAGGAAGCCGGTGGGCCCGACCCGCACCGCGAGCCGCTCACCGGCCCGGCCGTGGGCGAAGGTGGCCCAGGCGGCGGCCT
>NZ_JAALEB010000192.1:0-4374 GCF_014145165.1 Dietzia sp. Cai40
GAGGACGATCGTCCCGTCCTCGCCCGCGCCATCACGTTGCTCGAGTCCACGAACCCCGCACACCGCGAGAAGGCCCAGGAGTTGCTTCTCGGCGCACTCCCGCACGCCGGTGGCGCGTTGCGCATCGGGATCACCGGGGTACCGGGCGTGGGGAAGTCCACGTTCATCGAGTCCTTCGGTCTGTATCTGGTGGAGAAGGGCCACAAGGTGGCGGTCCTCGCCGTCGACCCGTCCTCCACCCGCACCGGCGGGTCGATCCTCGGCGACAAGACCCGGATGGCCACGCTCTCGACGGAACCCCGCGCCTACATCCGGCCGTCGCCGACCTCCGGCACGCTCGGAGGGGTGGCGAAGGCCACCCGCGAGACGATGGTGCTGCTCGAGGCGGCGGGATTCGACGTGATACTCGTCGAGACGGTGGGGGTGGGACAGTCCGAGGTCACCGTCGCCGGAATGGTCGACTGCTTCACGTTCCTCACCCTCGCCCGCACCGGAGACCAGCTCCAGGGCATCAAGAAGGGCGTCCTGGAGCTGGCGGACGTCGTCGCCGTCAACAAGGCCGACGGCCCCCACGTCAAGGACGCCAGACGCGCCGCGCGGGAACTCGGCGCGGCACTGCGACTCGTGCGACCGGCGGACTCGGCGTGGAAGGTGCCCGTCCTGACGATGTCGGGTCTCGAAGGTGACGGTCTGGACGACTTCTGGGATGCCGTCCGTTCGCACCAGGACACGATGGGGAAGATCGGCGAGGTCGAGGCCCGTCGAGCCCGTCAGCAGGTCGAATGGACCAGGTCGATGGTGCACGACACACTCATGGCGAGACTCGCGGCCGACCCCGAGGTGCGTCGGGTCACGGCCGATGTCGAGCGGCGTGTCAGCGAGGGGACGTTGACTGCGGCCCTCGCCGCCCAGGCGATCATCGACGCCTTCGACAGCTGACGCGCCGACTCGCCGGCGAGTACGTCAGGCGTTCCACCACCTGCGGACCAGGTACTCGCGCTCGGAGGCGTTCTCCGTGAGCTGGTGGGCACGCGCCCAGGCCCGGCGGGCCTCGTCACCGCGGCCGAGTTCCTCGAGCGTCGTCGCCCGCGCCGCGTGGAACGGGTGGTGCCGCTCGAGCTCCGCCTCTCCGGCGAGGGCGTCGAGTTGCCGAAGGCCTGACTGCGGTCCGTCGCGGCGACCCACGGCCACCGCACGCGCCATCCGGACGACGGGTCCGGGTGCGAGAGCGAGGAGGAGGTCGTACAGCACCACGATCTGTGCCCAATCGGTCGACTCGACGTCTCGCGACTCCGCGTGGACCGCGGCGATCGACGCCTGCACCGAGTAGGGCCCCGGCCCGCCGGCCGCGGCCTCCATCGCCAGGGCCAGCCCCTCATCCGACGCCAGACGGTCCCACCGGTCCCTGTCCTGCTCGCGCAGCGGGACGGGGAGGCCCTCGTCGTCGACCCTGGCCGGCGCGCGTGCCTCGGTGAGCAGCAGGAGAGCGAGCAGGCCCGTCGCCTCCGGCTGCCCCGGTACGAGCCTGTGCACGATCCGGGCGAGGCGGATGGCCTCCGTCGTGAGGTCCCCGCGCAGGTGGCCGTCACCGGTGGACGCGGCGTATCCCTCGGTGAAGATCAGGTAGATCACCGCGAGCACCGCGGGCAGTCGCGCCGGCAGATCATCCGGGCCGGGGGTGCGGATCGGGATCCGCGTGACCCGGAGGCGCTTCTTCGCCCGGACCAGGCGTTGCTGCACCGTCGTCACCGGGAGGAGGAAGGCGTGGGCGATCTCCGTCGTCGTCAGACCGCCGAGGTATCGCAGGATCAGCGCCACCTGCTCGTCGGTCCTGAGCGTGGGGTGGCAACACGCGAAGAACAGCTCGAGCCTGTCGTCGGGGATCTCGTCCGGTTCCACGACCGCACGGACCGGCGGCGCGGAGGTTCGTCGGTCCTCCTCGACCCGCAGACGCGCGAGACGCTCGGTGAGCGCCTTCTCCCGCCGGAGCCGGTCGATCGCCTTGCGGGTGGCGGTGGTCGTGAGCCACGCGAGCGGGGAGTCCGGCACCCCGGTACGGGGCCAGGCCTCGATCGCCGCTTCGAGCGCGTCCTGGGCCGCGTCCTCCGCGAGATCCAGATCCCCGAAGCGTGACGCCAGCGTGGCGAGGAGGCGCGAGTGCTCCTCGCGACGCAGTGCGACCAGCACGTCCGACGCCGCCGGGCCCGGGGCGGTCACGGGGTCACCCCCGCGTCGCCCCGGACCCGTCGGTCCGGCATCAGAACTCCAGCATCGCGCGGACCTCGACCCGTCCGCCCCTGGCACCGGGGCACTTGGCGGCCCAGGCCAGCGCCTCGTCGATGTCCGCCACGTCGATGACGATCGTGCCGCCCACGAACTCCCTGCTCTCGGCGTACGGACCGGACGTCACGACGGCGTCCGTCCCGCCCGCGGGGATCCTGACCGTGACGCCGGTCTCGGGGTCCTCCAGACCGAAACCACCGGCGAGGACGCCGGCCTTCTCCAGCTCGGCGTCGAAGGCCATGAACTCCTCGACGCCGGGCCCTTCCTCCTCGCCGCAGCGCACGTCCTCGAGGTTGGCCATAAGCAGCAGTACGTACTTCATGTCGATCTCCTGACTGGGAGTGGTGGATGCCGGCCGCGGTGTTGTGCGCCGACACCTCCATGACGAACAGCCGCCGCAAGATCGACAGGTTCGCACAATAATTCTCCGCGCTCTTCCGGATTCCGCTCCCGGGCGCACCAGGACAGGAGTCCTCAGCCGTCGGATCCACACGCTGCAGGCTCACCCACACGCGACATCACGTCCGGGAATGACGATCAGGCGTGTGGATTCAGACGTGAGACGACCGAGGAGGCGGTAGCGGTCGACGCCCGGCCCGCCGACGCCCGGGGTCAGTACCGATCGTCCGGCACCCGGCGGCTTCGGGAGCGCATCGCGAACAGGAGACCGATCACGAAGAGCACCACACCGGCCACCATGAGGATCACCGCGAGGGTGTTCGAGTCGATACCCGGAATGTTGACCTCGACCGCGTACATGAGTATCGCGCCGATCACCACAAGAACCACTCCGCCGCCGATGTAACCCATGTCTGTTCTCCTTCGTCGTGACCGCGCGCCTGTCCGCGGTCGTGCGGCTCACCCTACGAGAACTCGGCGCCGAATTCAGGCGTGCGGAGAGAGGAGCTTTCGCGCCGGTTCCTCGATGAACCGGTAACTGGCCGCGCCGACGGCGATCGACCCGACCACGGTCACGGGCCAGATCACGCCCATCCGCCGGGTCCACAGCGAGGTGCGGGTGAGCGGGAACGCGTAGTGCAGCACGATCAGGTGCCAGAGGAAGATCCCGTACGACCAGCGGCCGATCGCCTGAAGGGGTGCCGACTCCAGGATGCGGAAGCGCGTGCCCGCCGGGGCCAGGACGACCGGCCCGAGGAAGAAGAACGCCATCGCCGCGGTGAGCCCGTTGCGCGCGGCGTACTCGCGGCCGCTCGGGTGGTGGAAGCCCTCGGAGAACCAGCGGGTCGACGTGGTGGCGAGCAGCGCCCCGGCGCCTGCCGTCCACCAACCCCACCTGGCATAGGATGCCCGGCTCAGTCGGGCGAGCAGTCCCGGGCGGGCGGTGGCCAGCTCGGCCAGCAGCATCCCGGAGGCGAACCAGGCGGAGAACGCCGGCGGCAGGATCTGGACGTTGATGCCCCTGGGCAGGAGCCGCAGGCGCTGCCAGGGGATCAGCGGGAACAGCAGGCCGGAGAGCCCGAAGGCGCCGACGGCGGGCAGCCGCCATCGGGCCCTGTCGCCCCGCAGGTTCCTCATCCCGGTCCACAGCGCCGGGAGCGCCAGGTAGTAGGCCATCTCGACCGCGAGTGACCAGGCGTGCGTGAGCCCGGAGACGAGAAACCTCCGCTGGTAGATCTGCGTCAGGGTGAGGTTGCGCAGCCAGACCACGGGGCCGTTGATCCGGTTCTGGGGGAGGAGCACCATGGCGACGGCGACGAGCACTGAGTACGCGGGCATGATTCGCACGAGCCGGGCCCGCAGGTAGGGGATCACCGCGCGGGCCGTTCCCGGCCGGTCGCGGCGGGCGTGGTCGGAGTGTGCCCGCCACAGCAGGAAGCCGGTCTTGGCGAAGAACACCGCGACCAGCATGTCCAGACGACCGTAGAGGCGGCGCACCGGCGTCCCGTAGGACATCCGGGTCACGAACGCGACGTGGGTGGTGATGATGCCGATCGCCGCGAGGCCGCGGAGACCCTCGAGCGCCGGGATGTGACCGCGAGCACCGGCGAGCCGCGGCTGCTGCACCCCGGTGGCCTCGGCTGCGGCGGTGTCGGGAGCGTCGGCCAGGGTCGGAGCCGCCGCCGTCGGTGG
>NZ_JAALEB010000193.1:0-2852 GCF_014145165.1 Dietzia sp. Cai40
GGGGGCACGCCGTCGAGCCCGGCGCTCGGCGCCACCCTCCCCGCGTTCCCCGCGATGCTGCGCAAGCAACTCAAGGGCGCGCCGTACCCGGCCCCCGTCGCGATCATGGCCGCGGCCGTGGAGGGCGCCGGGGTGGACTTCGCCGCCGCCCAGGCGATCGAGGCCCGCTACTTCGCCGGACTCGCCACCGGGCAGACCGCCAAGAACATGATCCGCGCGTTCTTCTTCGACCTGCAGAAGGCCAACGGGCTCGCGAAGGCGTACGGGTCGGCTGACCGCGAACCGATCACCAAGGTCGTGGTCCTGGGCGCCGGGATGATGGGCGCGGCGATCGCCTACGTGTGCGCCAAGGCCGGTATGGAGGTCGTCCTCAAGGACATCGACCAGTCCGCCGCCGAGCGGGGCAAGGGCTATTCGGAGAAGCTCGTCGCCAAGACCGTCGCCCGCGCCGCCGAGGGCGAGGCCCGGGACGCCGCGCAGGCGAAGGGCGAGGCGCTCCTGGCGCGCATCACCCCCACCACCGACGCCGCGGCCGCCTCCGGTGCGCAGGCCGTCATCGAGGCCGTGTTCGAGGACCCGAAGGTCAAAGAGACGGTGTTCGCGGAGATCGCGCCGCACATCGCCCCGGACGCGCTGCTGTGCTCCAACACCTCGACCCTTCCCATCACCATGCTCGCGGGCGGCGTGGACCGGCCGGCCGACTTCATCGGCCTGCACTTCTTCTCGCCCGTCGACAAGATGCCGCTGGTCGAGATCATCAAGGGCGCCGAGACCTCGGAGGATGCCCTCGGGCGCGCCCTGGCACTGGTCGCGCAGATCGGCAAGACCCCCATCGTCGTCAACGACTCCCGCGGGTTCTTCACCTCGAGGGTCATCGGGACCTTCACCAGTGAGGGCATGGCGCTGCTCGCCGAGGGCGTCCCCGCGCCCACCGTCGAACAGGCCTCCTCGCAGGCCGGCTACCCGGCGCCGGTGCTCGCGCTGATGGACGAACTCACGTTGACCCTGCCCCGCAAGATCCGTGACGAGACCCGCCAGGCGGCCGAGGCAGAGGGCCGGCCGCTGCCCGACCACCCGGGCAACGCCGTACTCGACACGATGATCGACGAGTACGACCGCAAGGGCCGCTCCACCGGCGCCGGCTTCTACGAGTACACCGACGGCAAGCGCTCCGGACTCTGGCCGGGCCTGGCGGAGGCTTTCGGCCCCGCCACCGAGATCCCGCTGCAGGACGCGATCGACCGGATGCTGTTCGCCGAGGCGATCGAGACCGTCAAGTGCCTCGACGAGGGCGTGCTGGAGACCACCACCGACGCCAACGTCGGCTCGATCCTGGGCATCGGCTTCCCGGGCTGGACCGGCGGCGTCGCCCGCTACATGGACCAGTACCCGGGCGGCCTGCCCGGCTTCGTCGCCCGCGCCGAGGAGCTCGCCGAACGCTACGGGGACCGTTTCACCCCGCCGGAGTCCCTGCGGTCCAAGGCCGCCTCCGGCGGCACCTACGAGGAGGTCCAGCCGTGATCCGTACCCGCTTCACCGAGGAGTTCGGCGTCCGTCATCCGATCGTCCAGGGCGGCATGATGTGGGTCGGCCGCGCCGAACTCGCGGCCGCCGTGTCCGAGGCGGGGGCGCTGGGAATCATCACCGGGCTCACCCAGCCGACGCCCGAGGACCTGGTCCGCGAGATCGCCCGGTGCCGGGAGATGACCGACCAGCCCTTCGGGGTCAACCTCACGATCCTCCCGTCGATCACGCCGCCCCCGTACGCGGAGTACCGCCAGGCGATCGTCGAGTCGGGCGTGAAGATCGTCGAGACCGCCGGGTCCAACCCCAAGGACCATCTCCCTGTCTTCCACGACGCCGGCGTCAAGGTCATCCACAAGTGCACCTCCGTGCGGCACGCACTCAAGGCTGAGAAGCTCGGCGTGGACGCCGTCTCCATCGACGGCTTCGAGTGCGCCGGACATCCCGGTGAGGACGACGTCCCCGGTCTGGTGCTCATCCCCGCCGCGGCGGCCCGGCTGACCATCCCGATGCTGGCGTCCGGAGGCATCGCCGACGCCCGCGGCCTCGTGGCCGCACTGGCCCTGGGGGCCGACGGTGCCAACATGGGGACGCGGTTCATGTGCACGGCCGAATCGCCGGTCGCGGACCAGGTCAAGCAGCAGATCGTCGCCAACTCCGAGCTCGACACCACGCTCATCTTCCGCACGCTGCACAACACCGCGCGGGTCGCGGCGAACGCCGTCTCGGCGGAAGTGGTGGCCAGGGAGGCCGAGGGCGTGGAGTTCTCCGACATCCAGCACCTCGTCGCCGGGGCCCGGGGCCGCAAGGTTTTCGAAGACGGCGACCTGGACGCCGGCATCTGGTCGGCGGGTCAGTGCCAGGGCCTGATCGACGACGTGCCCACCGCGGCCGAGCTGGTCGACCGCATGATGGCCGAGGCCGAGTCGATCATCACCGACCGGCTGGCCGGCATGGTCGCCGCCGCGGAGACGGTCCGATGACCCCCACGGGCCGGGACGCGGTCATGGTCGACCGCGACGACCTGGGTGTCGCGACTATCAGCATCAACCGACCCGACCGGATGAACGCGCTCGACCACCCGACGGTGAGCGCACTGGTGGAGATCATCTCCGAGCAGAGCCTGGACCCCGACACCAGAGTCATCGTGCTCGCCGGCGAGGGCGGGGCGTTCACCACCGGGGCGGACCTGCAGGCCATCCGGGACGGGGCCGGGACGGACGAGGCGCCCAGCCCCGAGGCCACCATGACCAGCGCCGCCGAGCTGGTGCGGGCGGTGCTGACCGCCCCGGTCCCGGTGATCGCCGCGGTCAACGGTCCGGCGGCGG
>NZ_JAALEB010000194.1:0-2672 GCF_014145165.1 Dietzia sp. Cai40
CGAGCCCGGGACCTGCAAGGACATGCCCCTCATGCTGGCCACGCCCCACGTGCTGATCGAGGGCATGGTGATCGCGGCGTACGCCATCCGGGCGTCCCACGCGTTCATCTACCTGCGCGGCGAGGTGGTACCGGTGCTCAGACGGCTGCAGACCGCGGTCGCCGAGGCGTACGAGGCCGGGTTCCTGGGGCGCGACATCCTGGGCAGCGGCTTCGACCTGGACATCGTGGTCCACGCGGGCGCCGGGGCCTACATCTGCGGTGAGGAGACCGCGCTCCTCGATTCCCTCGAGGGCCGTCGGGGGCAGCCCCGGCTCCGTCCCCCGTTCCCGGCCGTCGCCGGCCTCTACGCCTGTCCCACCGTGGTCAACAACGTCGAGTCCATCGCGAGCGTCCCGTCGATCCTCCACCACGGGCCCGAGTGGTTCCGCTCGATGGGTTCGGAGAAGTCCCCCGGCTTCACGCTGTACTCCCTGTCCGGGCATGTGGCCCGGCCCGGCCAGTACGAGGCACCCCTCGGCATCACCCTGCGGGAACTGTTGGACCACGCCGGCGGCATCCGGCAGGGGCACACGCTCAAGTTCTGGACCCCCGGCGGTTCCTCCACCCCGATCCTCACCGACGCCCAGCTGGACATGCCCCTGGACTACGAGGGATGCGCGGCCGAGGGCTCCATGCTCGGCACCAAGGCGCTGCAGATCTTCGACGACACGACCTGCGTGGTGAGGGCCGTGCTGCGCTGGTCGGAGTTCTACGCCCACGAGTCCTGCGGCAAGTGCACACCCTGCCGTGAGGGCACGTTCTGGCTGGTGCAGATCATGCGCAGGCTCGAGGACGGCACCGCGAGGGAGAGCGACCTGGACCGGCTGCTCGACATCTCGGACAACATCGTCGGCAAGTCGTTCTGCGCGCTCGGGGACGCCGCCGGCGCTCCCATCATGTCGTCCATCGCGCTCTTCCGGGACGAGTACCTGGCCCACATCCCCGACGGCTGTCCCTTCGACCACAGCCGCTCGACCGTCTTCGCCCGGACCGAGGAGGTGGCCCGATGACCCCCGACGACCGCGTGCCCAACAAGATCACCCCGCGCGCCGACGACACCGTCGCCGACCTGAAACCCGACGGGGACGAGGATCTGGTCACCCTCACCGTGGACGGTCGCCGGGTCTCCGTGCCCGCCGGCACGCTGGTGATCCGCGCCGCCGAACGCCTCGGCGTTCAGATCCCGCGGTTCTGCGACCATCCGCTGCTCGAGCCGGCCGGCGCGTGCCGCCAGTGCATCGTCGAGGTCGAGGGCGCCCCCAAACCCGTGACCTCCTGCACCACCCCGGTCACCGAGGACATGGTGGTGCGCACCCAGTTCACCTCCGAGATCGCGGACAAGGCCCAACGCGGGGTCATGGAGCTCCTGCTGATCAACCACCCGCTGGACTGCCCCGTCTGCGACAAGGGCGGTGAGTGTCCGCTCCAGAACCAGGCACTCTCCAGCGGCCACGGGCACTCCCGGTTCACCGAGGTCAAGCGCACGTTCCCCAAGCCCATCGCGATCTCGGCGCAGGTCCTGCTCGACCGCGAGCGGTGCGTGATGTGCGCCCGGTGCACCCGGTTCTCGGACCAGATCGCGGGCGACCCGTTCATCGACCTGATGGAACGGGGATCCCAGCAGCAGGTGGGCGTCTTCGGGGACGAGCCCTTCGAGTCCTACTTCTCCGGCAACACCGTCCAGATCTGCCCCGTCGGGGCGCTCACCGGTGCCGCCTACCGCTTCCGGGCGCGCCCGTTCGACCTGGTCTCGAGCCCCGGCGTCTGCGAGCACTGCGCCAGCGGCTGTGGGCAGCGGACGGACCACCGCCGCGGGAAGGTCCTGCGCAGGCTGGCCGGCGACGACCCGGACGTCAACGAGGAGTGGAACTGCGACAAGGGCCGGTGGGCCTTCGCCCACGCCACGCAACCCGACCGCCTCACCACCCCGATGATCCGCGGCCGGGACGGGGGCCTGGTCCCGGTCCCGTGGAGCACCGCGCTCGCCACGGCCGCCGCGGGGTTGTCCGCCGCACGCGGTCGCACGGGCGTCCTGACCGGCGGTCGACTCACCCGGGAGGACGCGTACGCCTACGCCAAGTTCGCCCGAGCGGTCCTGGGGACCGACGACGTCGACTTCCGTGCGCGCCCTCAGTCCTCCGAGGAGGCGGAGTTCCTCGCCCGGCACGTGGTCGGCCGCGGCCCGGGTGGTGCCGGGGCGGTCACCTACGCCGATCTCGAGACCGCACCGGTGGTCGTGCTGGTGGGCTTCGACCCCGAGGAGGAGTCGCCGATCGTCTTCCTCCGCCTGCGCAGGGCCGCGCGCGACCTCGGGGTGCGGGTCGTCTCGGTGGCCCCGTTCGCCTCGCCGTCCGTGCGCAAGACAGGCGCCACGCTCGTGCCGACGGTGCCGGGTGACGAGCCGGAGGTCCTCGCCGCGTTGGCGCAGGTGGCGGGTCCGAACGGGCCCGACTCGTCCGGGCTGTCGGGCCTGTCCGAGCTGACTGACGTGTCCGACCTGTCCGACCTGTCCGACCTGCCCGCGCTCCTGCGCGCCCCCGGCGCCGTGATCCTGGTGGGCGAGCGACTGGGAGCGGTTCCCGGGGGCCTTCCGGCGGCGGAGGCGCTCGCCGACGCCACCGGGGCGCGCCT
>NZ_JAALEB010000195.1:0-14848 GCF_014145165.1 Dietzia sp. Cai40
CGACCGGGTCCACCACCCCGTGGCCCACCGCGAAGTCGTGCCCGCCGGCCGCGGGGATCGCGGTGTTCTCGATGCGCGCGATCACCTGTCGGGCGGTGAGCCCCGGGTACGCCTGTCGGACGAGCGCGGCGGTGCCGGCGACGTACGGTGCGGCGAAGCTCGTCCCGCTGATGGCGGTCCGCGCGCCGTCCCCGTCCACCACCAGGTCCGACACCCCTGCGCCGTCGGCACCGACCGATCGCAGGCCCACCGCGGGGGCGGCCACGTCGACCCACGGTCCCCTGAGCGAGAAGTCCGCTGCGGATCCGTCCGGACCGACGCCGCCCACGGCCAGCACGTGATCGTCGTACCAGGCGGGCACCGCCACGGTGACGACGTCGTCCCATCCGTCGTCCCCGGGAGCGGCGGGATCGGGGTGGTCGGGGTTCTGGTCCCCACAGGTCTGACCGACGTTGCCCGCAGCCGCCACCAGCACGACGTCGTGGTCGACCGCGGCATAGCGGACCGCTCCACCGAGCGTGTCGTCGGCCAGCGCGGTACCGGCGGGAACGCAGGCCACCTCCGAGATGTTGATCACGCCGGCACCCGCGTCCACCGCCGCGCGGATCGCCCTCGCCAGGGAGGAGAGTGTGCCGACCCCGGATCCGACCGAGGTGACGTCGGATGAGCGTGCGGTCGACCTCAGGACACTGCTCGACTGCCGGATCGTGACGATCTCGACGCCCGGCGCCACACCGGAATGGCCCGAGTCGTCCTCGCTCGCGGCCAGCACCCCGGCCACCAGAGTGCCGTGCGCATCGCAGTCCTCCGTGCCGTCCCGGCCGGGGACGACGTCGCCGGCCCCACGAACACGTGGCAGACGGGGACCGGGGTTGACACCGGTGTCGATCACGGCCACCACCTGCCCCTCCCCCCGCCCGTGGATCCACGCCGCACTGAGATCGTCAACCGTCGCAGAGGCGGGCGGGGCGGACGGGTCGAGAACTGCAGCCGTGGTGCGACAGGGGCCGTCACGCCGCACTCCCGATTCGGCTGAACCGGGATCGATAGGGCCGACCTCCGGGACGGGACCGTCGATGGAGGGCCGCTCGAGCGCGGCCGCCACCTGACCATCGACAGAGTGCGCGGTCAGGATCGCCACGGTGGCCGCGAGGGGTACCAGCAGGCCCGACCTCATCGCTGACGGACGGTCGAGTAGACGTCCATCGCGCCCACGGCGAGCGGTACGAGCACGCATATACCGATCACCTCGATCGTCCCCACGGCGCGCAGCACGGCAGGGGAGAGTTCGACATGGGGGAGTGCCGTCGCCGCGACGACGACCGCTGCGGCCAGGGCGGCGGCCGCGGGGATCACCATCCCGACCGGCGACGGATGGGTGACGGCCGCCCCGAGCAGCAGGCCGGACGCCAGCGTCAGGGCCGATGCCAGCAGCACCGTCGTGTGCACCCGGTCGGCGTACCCGAGGCCCCGGAGGACCAACGTCAGGATCACGACCAGTGCCAGGGGAGCGGACCACCGGGTGGACGCGGGACCACCGGTCAGCGCCACGAGTGCCCCGGCCGTGCAGATCGCGCCCCCTGCGGCCAACAGGCCGGTGAGCCACGAACGTGAGGTGAGAAAGCGGTGCCTCAGGACCGCCGGTGTGGGTAGAGGTCCATGCGACCGTCGGTCATCGGCATGCCGCGCGCGCAGGTCGTGATCGACCTCGCCCAGATCCCCGGCCTCGACGTCCTCGCCCGGCGCCGGAACCGGGGGGATCGGGATCCGGGCCGCCGAGATCGACACGCCGGGTGCGGCGGTGAGCAGCAGCAGGCCTGTGAGGACGGCTCCGGCTCCGACGGCGTGCACGGGAACGGTGGTGTACGCGACGATCATGGCGGTGATCGCGCCCACCGCCGACACGAGGGCCAGAGCCAGGTAACCCGCCGCGAGACCGTACGACCGATCGTGGCCCGTCCGGAACACGGTGCACCGCAGCACACCGGCGAGGACCGCCCCGGCGGTGAGGCCACCCATCAGGTTCCCCGCTCCGCCGGGGGCCGCGCCGACCGTCCCCGCCGCGAGGACGGTGAACCCGTACGTGGACGCCCCCGCCACGGCGTGTGCGGAGACGGGGGCGGCGGTCCGGCGGAGTGCGAGGACCCCCGCGAGGCCGAGAGCGGCCAGTAGGGCGGCCACGAGAGGGGGCACGATCCCCCCGAGGTTCCACCACTGGCCGACGAGTGCGGCGACGGCGGCCACCACGGCCACCGCAGTCGTCGCGGTGGCCGTGTCGACGGCGTCGCGGCGACTCCAGACGGAGGAGCGCGCCACGTCCGGATCGGTGAGCCCCTGCAGCACGTCGTCGAACAGCGGCGCCGGAGTGGGCACGGGCCGGTGGTCCAGCACGAGGATCTCTCCGTCGTGCACACGTTGTTGCGCGAGTGTCTCGGAGACGGCCAGTGGTCCACCCGCCAACCTCGACAGCTGCCATGACCCGCTCGCGTGCCCACCCATCCGGGCGTCGACGTCCACACTCGAGGCGGGCCCCGCGGCCGCCCGGATCCGATCGCGGACCAGGTCCACGATCTCGGGGATCACGGCGACGAGCTCGAGATGGGCCGGCAGACTCAGATCCACTCGTGTCGTTCGGCAGACGATCGACACCCGACGCTGGTCGAGCGGCTCGACGCCCGAAGCGACGCCCCCGGGCTCGTCCCGCCCCGTCACGCCCTGTCCTCCCACTCGTCCCTGCCCACCCGGTCGCCGGCGGTGCCACCCTGGTCGGTTGACGTCCCCGTCACGACGTGCACTGCCCTAACATCGCGCTTCGACACGGCGACCATTGTCGACGGCGGGATGCTCCCGTGGGGGCCCCTCCTCCGGTTTCGGACGAGGAACGGGTCGTCGGGGACCGGGCGGCAGGAACTGGACGAGGAGGCGGGCGCGGATGGGCGACGTGGTCTTCACCCGCGGCGAGCGGCTCGAGGCCCCGGAGGTGTCGACCGGTGAGCTCACCCTCCAGGCCCCTCCGGGACTGCCCCGGCCGACTCCCAGGCCACTGGTGCAGATCGTTCTCCCCGTCGTCCTCGTCGTCGCCGTGGTCGGGATGGTCGTGGTGATGATGCGTACGGGGATGATGCGCAACCCGATGTTCATGCTCTTCCCCGTGATGATGGCCGTCTCCGCTGTCGGAATGCTCGCCGGCAGCCTGTCCGGTGGCAACAAGACCGGTGAGACCGACGAACTGCGGAAGGACTACCTCCGCTACCTGGGTCAGACCCGGGAGACCGTCCACGAGACCGTGGTCGCGCAGCGGGCGGCCGCACTGTGGCGACACCCCGACCCGGTGGAGCTGCCCGCGCTGGTCGGAACGCCACGGATGTGGGAGCGGGAGGAGGGCGACGCGGAGTACCTCACAGTACGACTGGGCCCCGGGCGGCAGTCCCTGGCGACCCGGTTGTCCGCCCCCGACACCGGTCCGGTCGACGATCTGGAGCCCGTCTCGGTCGTGAGCATGAGGCGCTTCGTGAGAGTCCACTCGGTGGTGGACGACCTGCCTGTGGCGCTGGAGTTGCGGGCGTTCGCCGCGGTCTCCCTGGACGGTGATGTGGACGTGGCGAGATCTGCGGTCAGAGCGGCACTGGCAGGACTCGTCGTCTCCCACGGTCCCGACCGGGTCCGCGTGGCGGTCGCCGCGAGCGAGGGGAACGCCCGCCGGGCCTGGGAATGGCTCAAGTGGCTCCCTCACCACGAACACCCGACGTACACGGACGGCGGCGGACGGGTGCGACTCACCGAGTTCTCACTCGCCGGGGTCGAGTCGATGCTCTCCGAGGACATCGCGGTGCGGCCCGCTTTCGGGACGAACGCGAGGGACGGTCGGGAGGTGCCTCATCTCGTCGTCATCGTGGATGGCGTGGGAGTCACCGGCGCCGAGCGTCTGGTGGCCGAGGACGGACTGGACGGCGTGACCGTTCTCGAGGTCTCCGGCAGTCGCGCCGGGCAGCTGCGCGACCTCGCGACCCGTCTCGGGTTGTGTATCCGGCTCGACGACGACGGCAGGGCGTCGGTACACACCGAATCGGGGGAGGAGGACATCGCGAGGGCCGATTCCATGAGCCTTCCGGAAGCGGAGCGGCTCGCCATGGCACTCGCCCGCTACCGACCCGCCGACACCGTGACACACGCCGACGGCTCCACTTCCACCAGGCGGGTCCCCGGTCTGCCCGACCTGCTGGGGATCGGGATGGCCACCCGCGTCGACCCGGCGGTGGCGTGGCGACGTCGCGGCGAACGCGACCGCCTGCGCGTCCCGGTGGGGGTGAGCCCGGATGGAGCCCCCGTGGAGCTGGACCTCAAGGAGGCCGCGCACGGCGGAATGGGCCCGCACGGCCTGTGTGTCGGCGCGACAGGGTCCGGGAAGTCCGAGTTCCTGCGCACCCTCGTCCTGGGTCTGGTCGCCACGCACGACCCGGACGCGCTCAACCTGGTGCTGGTGGACTTCAAGGGCGGGGCCACGTTCCTCGGACTCGAGTCGCTGTCCCACGTGTCAGCCGTGATCACCAACCTCCAGTCCGAGATCACCATGGTCGACCGGATGCGGGATGCGCTCGAGGGCGAACTGAACCGGCGACAGGAGGTGCTCCGCGCCGCGGGCAACTACGCGGGTGTGGGCGACTACGAGGCGGCGCGGGCGAGGGGAGCGCAGCTCGATCCCCTGCCGGCACTGGTGATCGTCGTCGACGAGTTCTCCGAGCTGTTGTCCTCCAAGCCGGAGTTCGCGGAACTGTTCCTCACCATCGGGCGTCTCGGGCGCAGTCTGCACATCCATCTGCTGTTGGCGTCTCAACGGCTCGAGGAGGGACGATTGCGCGGTCTCGACAGTCACCTGTCCTACCGGATCGCCCTCAAGACGTTCTCCGCGACCGAGTCCCGCACCGTCCTGGGTGTGACCGACGCCTATCACCTGCCCGCCACGCCGGGCGCGGGCTTTCTGAAGGTCGATTCCGGCGAGCCGGTGCGATTCGACGCCGCCTACGTCTCGGGGCCCCATCGAGAGGATCGTCGACGTGACGGCTCCTCTGTCGCCGTCCCGGTCGCCCGCGCCACAGTGCGTCCGTTCACGTCCTGGTACATGCCGGTGGCCGCTCCCGCCCCATCGGCGGCCGCCGTCCGACGCGACGCGCCAGTCCCCGACGACCGGGATGAGGAGACGAGTCTGCTGGACGTCCTCGTCGGTCGGCTCGCCGGTCACGGAAGACCCGCACACGAGGTCTGGCTCCCGCCTCTGGGGGCCGGCGCAGCCCTGGACACGGCGGTCGGAACAGAACCGACGGTGTCCAGCGACGAGAGCCCGCCGAGCCTGCGCTTCCCGATCGCCGAGGTCGACCTGCCGTTCGAACAGCGTCGAGCCTCCTGGGTCGTGGACCTCTCCGGGGCGGACGGCAACGTCGCGGTGGTGGGCGGGACGAGGTCGGGCAAGTCGACCACCCTGTGCACCCTGGTGCTGGCCGCCGCGGCGACCACCGGACCCGACCGGCTCTCGGTATACGTCGTGGACCTCGGTGGCGGGCTTCTCCAGTCGGTCGCCGAGCTCCCCCATGTCGGTGGTGTCGCCAGGCGCGGCGAGGACGAGAAGATCCGTCGAACGGTCGCGGAGGTTGGCGTCGAACTCAAGCGCCGGGAGGCGGCGTTCCGCGACGAGGGAGTGACGTCCGTCGACCACGCCCGCCGCCGGCTGATCGGGCGCGACGGTCGGTCGATCGCCGAGTATCCCGAGATCCTCTTGGTGATCGATGGCTGGCAGGCGTTCCGGACCGAGGTCGAGGACCTGGAACAGCTCGTGGTGGGGCTCGCCGCGGACGGCCTGTCCTACGGCGTCCACGTCGTCCTGTCCGCAGCCCGCTGGGCCGACCTCCGGCCGGCGCTGCGGGACGCGCTCGGTACCCGTGTCGAACTCCGGCTGGGTGATCCCACGGATTCGATGATCGACCGCCGGGCGGCGATGACCGTCCCCGCCTCTCCCGGCCGGGGGTTGACCCGCGAACGCCACCACATGCTCGTCTACCAACCCCGGCTCGACGGACTCGTCGACCCGGATGGCATCGCCGACGCCACCGTCTCGGCCTCCCGGCACCTGGCGCAGCGGTGGCGGGCCCTGGTGGGCCCCGTCAACGCGGCGCCGGTCAGAATGCTCCCGGAGGTCCTGCCGTACGCCCAACTCGCGGGTCTGGCGCGCCCGGGTCCGGACGGCACACGGACGCGGGTGCCTCTCGGTGTGGACGAATCCGACCTCAAGGTCGTCTACGCGGACCTCGAGGCGGACCCGCTGATGCTGGTGCTCGGCGATTCGGAATGCGGCAAGACCTCTGTTCTCCGGGCCGTCACCCGGGGGCTGGTCGCCGGCAACAGCCCACAGGCGGCGAAGGTCATCGTGGTGGACTACCGCCGCACCATGCTGGGCGAGATCGAGGGCGATCATCTCGCGGGATACGCCGCCACCGAGACGGCGCTGGTGCCGATGGTCGATCACCTGGTCCAGATCCTCGAGGGCCGGATGCCCGGCGTCGGGATCACGCCGGAGCAACTACGCGCCCGCTCGTGGTGGAACGGTCCGCGAATCCACCTGATCGTCGACGACCTCGACCTCGTCATCACCGGTGCGGGGAACCCGCTGTCCGCGCTGACCCGATTCCTCCCGCACGCCCGCGACATCGGGTTCTCCGTGGTTCTCGCGCGGAGGACCGCGGGTTCCTCGCGCGCGCTGTACGACGGTCTCGTGGGAGGGATCCGGGACCTGGGCGGCGCCGGCCTCATCATGTCCGGGAGCCGCGAGGAGGGCCCCCTTCTCGGAGGAGTACGTCCCACCCACCTGCCGGCGGGTCGGGGCAGGCTCGTCACCCGCAGCGGGGGCGTCCGACTGGTGCAGACCGCACTCGCGGAACCGTGACCCCCGTGGGCGCGACCATCGCGGTCGATCTCTCCTGTTCCGGACTGTCGGTGGCGTCGGCGTCGGCGTCGACCGTTCTCTCCCCGGCGGTCGCGCCCACCTCCGTCCTCGCAGGTGCAGACGGTTCCGCGCTACCACCCGGGGGCGATCGGATCGAGTGCTCCGAGCGGGTCGACTCCGTCGCCCTCCGGCACCCGGACCGTTGTCTGCCGGACCCGCTGGCAGGCGCTCACCGGGATCGCACCGACGTGGCCGGGCTCTCCGTCCCCGTGGAGGAACTCCTGGCGGCTCCGGTCTCCCGGGCCCTGCGGTGGGGCGCGGCGGGGGACGGAGACGGAGTGGTGCTCATCGTTCCCAGTGGGTGGGGCAACACCCGCTCCGCCCGATTGGCATCCGCTGCGGAGGGCCTGGGTGTGTCACCCCACATCGTCCGCGCGGCGCTGGTGACCGCCGAGGCGCTGCCCTCATCCTCGGCCCGCTGGGCGGTGTGCGTGGAGGCCTGCGCCGCGAGGACCACTGTGAGCCTCGTCGAACGCACGCGGGGGGAGCTGACCCTGATCGACCGGACCATCGTCCACCGGTGGGATCCGTGCCGGGATTCGATGCGCGACGACGAGGTGCCCCGTGTGCTCGAGGCGGTGACCGCGCTACGGCGTGGGCGGCGGGAGGCGGGCACCGGCTCCACCGAGATCCTGGCCCGCGGACGCAACGCCGAGCGGGTGGTGGACGCCTGCGATCAGGCGCGGTTGCTCTCCTTCGTCGTTCCGGATCTCGCTCCGGTCGAGGCCGCTCTCCGGCTACACGAGGGAGTCTGAGTCGCCCTCCGGGTGGTCGTCGTGGCGGATGGAACCGAACCCGGCCCCGGGGACGTCGAACACTGTGACGGACCCAGGAAGGGGCCGCAGGACCACAAAGGGGAGGACGAGATGGCCGGTTTCAACACCCACATCGGGACCATGGACACCGCGGCCAGACGGGTCGACGACGTGAACACTGAGATCGATCGACTGCTCGGGAACGTCCGGGATTCGGTGTCGCAGCTCGGAGGGTCGGTGTGGCGGGGTGCGGCCCAGGCCCGGTTCGCGACGATCATGGCGGAGTGGCAGCAGCAGAGCACCAAGCTCAACACCGCCCTGGCGGGAATCTCGGAGACCATGCGGACCAACAGCACGTCGTTCGAGGCCGCCGATCAGGACTCCGCGCAGGCGATCAGCCGGGTCGGCGCCTCCGGCCCTCTGAACATCTGACCACCCACCTCCAGTCGGGAGAATTCTCATGACCTCAGGACAGATCACCTATAACCACGGCCCGATCGAGGCGCTCGTCGGCCAGGTCGGTTCGGCGTCAACGGCGCTGCGCACCACCCTCGACGATCTCAGGGCGTACCTCGCACCGCTCGTCGCCGAATGGGAGGGCGACGCCGCTGTCGCCTATCAGGCCCACCAGAACGACTGGGACCAGGCCGCCGCCGCCCTGCAGGCGATGCTCGCGGAGATCTCGCGGGCAGCGAGTCAGGGAAACCAGGGTATGGCGGATGCCGACCGTCGCGCCGCCCAGGGATGGGCATGACGGCCCCTATCCGAGTGGCCTCACCCTGAGTGGAGGCACAGCGGCGCGGAGTCTCGGTCACCGTCGGTGTGATGACCGGGCTCCGCGCGGCCGCCGCACCCCCCGACCGGATGCAGGCGAGGCAAGGCTGTCCTACCGTCGGACGTAGAGCCGGGTCGATCACCCGGCGGACGCGAACCACGGGAGGACCCACATGTACGTCACCCACGATCCGTCAACGGGAACGACCGACAGCCAGTACGACCAGACCGACGACGTCGACGGGATCCTGTCCACCGTCACCGAGGGGTTCACCTCCTGGCGCGCCACCGACGTCGCGGAGCGGGCGCGGATCCTCCTGGCGATCGCGGACGCCTTCGACGAGCACGCCGACGAGCTCGCCAAGGCCATCACCACCGAGATGGGCAAACTGCCCGACCAGGCGCAGGGGGAGGTCAAGCTCGCCGCCTCGATCTACCGCTGGTACGGCGAGCACGGCCCCGCGCTGCTGGAGCCCGAGACGCTGGACGTGCCGGGCGCCCGCCTGAATCGCGTGACCCACGAACCGGTCGGACCCCTGGTCGGCGTGATGCCGTGGAACTACCCCTACTACCAGGTGGCCCGGTTCGCGGCCCCCAACCTGCTCCTGGGCAACACCATCGTGCTCAAGCACGCCAGCATCTGCGCGCGCTCCTCCGCGGCAATAGAGAAGGTGCAGCGCGCGGCCGGGCTTCCGGAGAACGCGTACGTCAACGTCTACGCCTCCAGCGACACGGTCGCCGAGATGATCGCCGACCCCAGGATCAAGGGCGTCTCGCTCACCGGCAGCGAGGGCGCCGGCGCCGCCGTGGCCAAGGTGGCGGGGGAGAACCTCACCACCAGCGTTCTCGAACTGGGCGGCTCGGACCCGCTCATCGTCCTGGACACCGACGACCTGGACGAGCTGGTCGAGACCGTCGGCAAGGCGCGGCTGTCGAACTGCGGCCAGGCATGCAACTCGCCCAAGCGGATGTTCGTTCCGGCGGACATGAAGGACGACTTCGTGGGCAAGCTCCGCGACCTGTACGAGGGGACCAAGGTCGGCCCCGCGGCCGACGAGGGAACCGGGCTCGGACCGCTGTCCTCGGAGGACGCCCGCGACGGGGTGGTCGAGCAGGTCGAGCGCGCCGTCGAGCAGGGCGCGACCCTCGTGACCGGAGGCCGCGCGATCGATCGACCGGGTGCGTTCATGGAGCCCACCGTCCTCACCGGCATCACCCCGGAGATGGACGCCTACACCGAGGAGATCTTCGGCCCCGTCGCCATGGTGTACGGCTACGACTCCGTCGACGAGGCCGTGCGCGTCGCCAACGACACGCCCTTCGGCCTGTCCGGCTCGGTGTGGGGGGCCGACACCGACAAGGCCTCCGAGGTGGCCGAGAAGCTCGAGGTCGGGATGGCCTACGTCAACGAGCACGGCACCACCATGGCCGGCCTGCCCTTCGGCGGCGTCAAGCGCTCGGGCTACGGCCGCGAGCTGGGCCGCTGGGGCCTCGGCGAGTTCGTCAACGTACGGCTGCAGCGGGTCCACTGACCTCAGTGCAGCGACGCGTTAGCTTCGCCGCGAGTTCGAGGCCGCGGGCCTGCTCGACGACCGGACCGTCGTGACCTACTGCGGCGACCGGGGTCGCGCACGCTCTGGCGCTCGTCGGCCGGGAGGACGTCGCGGTGTACGACGGCTCCATGACCGCCTGGGCCGGCGATCCGGAACTGCCGCTTGTCACCGGCGACTCGCCCCGTTGAGCTGACTCGCCCCCGAGGCGGGTCAGCGCGCGACGGCGTAGGCCTGCGCGAGGTGCGCGATCTTCTGCGCGCGGGCCAGCCGCGGAAGGTCCGCGCCGTCGCGGCACCGCTCGCCGCCGGGCCCCAGTTCGTCGATCACTGACTCGGCCCACGAGACGTCGGCGGCCGAGGGGGACAGGACCTCGTTGATGTACGGGGCCTGGTCCACCCGCAGGCACAGCTTGCCGGTCATGCCCATCTCGACCGCGTGCTCGGCGGCGTCCATGAGGACCTGGGTGTCGTTGGAGATGGTGGGCCCGTCGATCGGCGGAGCCACGCGCGCGACCCGGCTGGACACCACGAACTGCGAGCGGGTGTAGGCCATGGCGATCTGCGAGGACCCGATCCCGGTGTCACGGCGGTAGTCACCGATGCCGAACGCCAGGCGCACCACCTGGTCGGTCTTGGCGATCTCCGTGGCGGCGGCCAGACCGTCGGCGGACTCCACCAGCGCGACGATCGGTGTGTCCGCGGCCAACCGGGCGGCCGTCAGCGAGACGTGCTCCGGGTTCTCGGTCTTGGCCAGCATCACGCCGTCGAGGCCGGGGCAGTGGCCCAGGGCCATGAGGTCCTTCTCCCACTCGGGGGAGCGGACGTCGTTGATCCGGACCCACGCGTGGTTGCCGGCCTCGAGCCACTGGCGGACCTCACGACGAGCGCGTTCCTTCTCCGACTGGCGGCACCCGTCCTCGACGTCCAGGACGACGACGTCCATCTCGGAGTTCACGGCCGCGTCGAAGCGATCGGACTTGTCGGCAGGCAGGAGTAGCCACGAACGGGCGATCGTCGGCGGGATGGTCGACATGGGGTTCATGGGTACCGGTCATCCTTTGTTCGAGAGACGGCTGGCCGCGGAACGCGGGAGGTCGCGCGGCAACCTCCCCACGATACGTGGCCCGGGTCGCGGGGTTCCACACGGTGACCAGCAAGCCATAGGACGCGATCGGTCCTCATTGGCGGACCCGTGTATTGACTACCGTTTCCCGGCGCGGCACTCTTTGGCGAGTGAGTACCAGACTGGCGTCCGACGCCCCGGCGATCGAGGCGGAACACCTCGTCAAAAAGTTCGGTGACTTCACCGCCGTCGATGACATCTCCTTCTCCGTCCCCACCGGATCGGTCCTCGGGCTGCTGGGGCCCAACGGGTCCGGCAAGACCACCACCATCCGCATGATGACGACGCTGAGCCCGCCCACCTCCGGCACCGCGCGCGTCGCCGGACACGACGTCATGGGTGCACCGGCCGAGGTGCGCAAGGCCATGGGGCTGACCGCGCAGGCGGCCACCGTCGACGAGTTGCTCACCGGACGCGAGAACCTCCGCCTCATCGGGGACCTCTACGGCCTGCCCAAGAAGATGGTCAAGTCGCGCGCCGACGAGCTGCTGGAGAAGTTCTCGCTCGCCGACGCCGCGACCAAGGTCGCCAAGAGCTACTCCGGGGGCATGCGGCGCCGGCTCGATCTGGCGGCCAGCCTCGTCGCGGCCCCGCCCGTGCTGTTCCTGGACGAGCCGACCACCGGTCTCGACCCCCGGTCGCGCAACGAACTCTGGGACGTCCTGCGCGACCTGGTCCGGGACGGCACCACGTTGTTGCTCACCACCCAGTACCTCGACGAGGCCGATCAGTTGGCCGACCGGGTGATCGTCATCGATCACGGCAGCGTCATCGCCGAGGGCACCCCGCTCGAGCTCAAGGACCGCTCCGGTGCGGCCAGCCTGGTCATCACCGTCTCGAGGCCGGACGACGTCGACGAGGCCGTCCGCGTCCTCGACGGCCGGATCGGGGAACTGCACGTCGACCGCGACGCGCGCCGGCTCACCGCGCCGTCGGAGGGCGTCTCGGCGCTGGCGGGGATCGCCACCGCGTTCACCGACGCCGGGATCGAACTCGACGACATCGGCCTGCAGCGCCCCAGTCTGGACGACGTCTTCCTGTCCCTCACCGGACACAGGGCCGAGGACACCGCGGACACCGTGGACGCCGACATCATCGGACAGGAGAACCGGGTATGAGCACCGTCGCCGACCCCACCCACACCTCGGCCGCCCACGAGCGGTTCGCGATGCCGGTCCGTCACGAGGGTCCGCCGCTGAGCCGGCAGATCTCCGCGCTGGTGCGCCGCAACCTCTTCCACATCCGCCGCCAGCCGGAGAACCTGGCGGACGTCACCATCCAGCCGGTGATGTTCGTCCTGCTGTTCGCCTTCGTCTTCGGCGGCGCGATCGCGGTGGCCGGCGGCGTGAACTACCGGGAGTGGCTGCTCCCCGGGATCATGGCGCAGACCATGGCGTTCTCCTCGTTCGTCGTGGCCGCGGGGCTGTGCAACGACCTCAACAAGGGGATCATCGACCGCTTCCGGACCCTGCCCATCCAGCGTGCGTCGATTCTCATCGCGCGCAGCGCGTCCAGCCTCATCCACTCCTCCATCGGCGTGGTCGTGATGTCGCTGACGGGTCTCGTCGTGGGGTGGCGGATCCGGAGCGGGATCGTCGACGCCGTGCTGGGCTACCTCATCCTGCTGGGCTTCGGGTTCGTCATGATCTGGATCGGGATCGTCGTGGGCTCCCGGCTCAAGACCATCGAGGCGGTCAACGGTGTCATGTTCACCACGATCTTCCCCATCACGTTCCTCGCCAACACCTTCGCGCCCCCGGAGTCGATGCCGTCGTGGCTGCGGCCGGTCGCCGAGTGGAACCCGCTGGCCTCGGTCGTCCAGGCGATGCGCGAGCTCTGGGGCAACGCGCCCGCGGTGGGTCCGGATGCCGCGCTGCCGCTGCAGCACCCGGTGCTGGCGTCACTGCTGTGGATCGTCGGGCTGACGGTGATCATCGCCCCGATCGCCGTCAAGGCCTTCGACGCCCGGACCCGCGACTGACGCGCCGGCGGCCGTCAGGCCTTCTTCTTGGGGGAGACCCGGATGGTGATGGACCCGACCACCGGTTCGACGCCGGCGTCGTCGACGAAGCGCAACGGGACGTCGATGTCCTGGCCGCTGGTGATGGCCGAGAAGTCGGGGAGTTCGGTCCACTCGGCGGTGACGGTCAGGCCGCCGGTCGACTTGGCCGGGTAGCGCACGTTCATGCCCACGGGGATCCACCGGTGGGTGGCCGGCACGGTGGCCTCGGCGAGCACCCCCATCGCCATCTCGGCCAGGTTCAGGGCGGCGATCACGTGAAAGGTGCCGATGTGGTTGCGGTTGCCCCACCAGCCTGGGCCGCGCACCTCGCACCGTCCCGGCCGCACGTCCACCACGTGCGGGAGAACCGTGCGGAAGTAGGGGGCCTTGAGGCTGACGGCCGCGCTGAACAGGCGCGAGCCGAAGGGCAGCCGGCTCGCCTTCTGCCAGAGGAGGAACGTCTGGGTGGGTGCGGGCCGGACGGGCGTGGTGTCGGTCATCCGGCAGATGTTACTCCCCGGTAGGTTCCGGATGTCGTGCACCACCGGATGCGCTACCGGACGCACCGCGGTGCCCACCGCCCGGCCCGCCGCCTCAGGCCAGGATGCACGTCCCCTGCCTGAGGAGTTCGTGGAGCCGGGCCTGGTCGGCGTCGGGCTCGTCGACCCAGCGCCGGTACGCCGAGAGGGCGATCCCGAGCGCGGCGTGAGCCGTGGCGGCCGGGATCAGATCGTGCACGGTCTCCCCGCGACGCGCGGCCACGAACTCCGCGACGGTCCTCCGCCAGTCCGCGTACATCAGCGTCGAATGGGCCTGGAGTTCGTCCACCCCGAGCAGTAGTCCCATCCGCAGGCGGTGCACCTGGGTCTCGGAGTCCGGGAAGGTGTTGAACGCGACGAGCGAGTCCGCCAGCGCGTCCCGGAGCGGGGTCGAGCCGGGGATCTCGGCCAGCTGTCGCCGCATCCCGTCCATCTGCACGTCGAACTCGCCCCACGCGATCGCCGCCTTCCCCGGGAAGTACCGGAAGAGGGTCCGCCGGGAGATGTGTGCGGCCTCGGCGATCTCGTCGACGCTGGTCGCGTCGTATCCCTGGCGCGCGAACAGCCTCAACGCCACCGCCACGATCGAGGCGCGCGTCGTGGACGGTCGTCGCCCGGGGACGCGACTGTCGTCAGACTCCGTCATTCCCATGATCGACAAGCCTAGAGCCATCCCGGACGCGGACCGTGCATTGACCATTGCAATTGGCACTAGGTGCCAATATGATGCAGGTCTCACCTGGAGTGGTGAGGAACCCAACCGCGTTGACGAGAGGAACCGCCGTGGAGAACACCCAGAACACCGAGGTAGTGCTGGAGGAGGCCCTCATCGAGGAGGTCTCGATCGACGGTATGTGTGGGGTCTACTGACATGACCTCCGCAGCAGCGCCGGCCGGCGCCGGACAGGACGCCGCGCCCGCGGCCTTCGATCTCGACGCCGGCTGGCGCCTGCACCCCGGAGTGGCGCTGCGTCCCGAGCCGTTCGGGGCCCTGCTCTACCACTTCCACACCCGCAAGCTCAGCTTTCTCAAGTCGCCGACCATCGTCGAGGTGGTCCGCATCCTCGCCGACCACCCCACCGCCCGCGCCGCCTGCGCGGCCGCCGGTG
>NZ_JAALEB010000196.1:0-6261 GCF_014145165.1 Dietzia sp. Cai40
CCCGGAGACCTGCAGGATCGTCTCCCGCAGCGGGAGCCGGCCCTCGCGCAGGGCCCAACCCACCACCTTGTCCACCGCGTTGTGCCGACCGACGTCCTCGCGCAGACAGAGCAGGTCGCCGTCGGGGGAGAACAGGGCCGCCGCGTGGACCCCGCCGGTGCGGCCGAAGACGATCTGACCCTCGCGGAGCCGGTCGGGAAGGGAGAGCAGGACCGCAGCCCCGACCAGGGGGGTGGCCGGCTCGGCGGGGAAGTGGGTCGCCTTGCGCACCTCCGCGACCGAGTCGACGCCGCACACCCCGCAGGAGCTGGTCATGGCGGTCACGCGGACGGACCGGGGCTCCGGGACATCCGGGGACAGGGTCACGGTGAGGGTGTTGTAGTCCTGCTCGGTGCGGCCGCTCACGGTGGTGCAGTAGCAGATCTCGGGGAGGTGGTCGCGGTGCCAGATCGCCCCCTCCGACACCAGGTAACCGGCGGCCAGGTCCATGTCGTCGCCCGGGGTGCGCATCGTGACGAGGTAGGGGCGTCCCCCGAGACGGACCTCCAGCGGCTCCTCCACCGCGAGGGTCGCCACCTCACGTCTGGCGTCACTGCCGGCGATGATCCTCCGCGCGGGGTGACGACTCGTCCGTCGTCCCATGGTGCAGAGGCTAGCCGGTGCCGGGTTCAGCCGCCGCCGCGGTCAGCCGCAGGCCCGGCGGGCCAGCGGTCAGCGCCGTTCGGTGGACCGGTGGGCCACGCGCAGGACACCGGCGCCGCGGACGTCCCCCGCGTCGAGGTAGGCCAGGGCGTCGGGGGCCTCGTCGAGCCGGTACTCGTGGGTGGTGGGGCGGAGGGCGAGGCGCTCGGCCAGGGCGAGGAACTCCTCGCCGTCGGAGCGGGTGTTGCTCTCCACACTGGTCACGGTCCGCTCGTGGAACAGGTGCCGCTGGTAGTCGAGCCGGGGGATGTCGGAGAGGTGGATGCCGGCCACGGCCAGCGTCGCGCCGGGGGCGAGTGCCGCCAGGGCCACCGGCACGATCTCCCCCGCCGGAGCGAAGAGGATCGCGGCGTCGAGCGGGACCGGGGGGTGCTCGCGGGCATCACCGGCCGAGGCCGCTCCCAGGTCGAGAGCCAACCGGCGCGCGCCCTCGCCCCGGGTGAGCACGTGGACCTCCGCCCCCTGCGCGAGGGCGAGTTGAGCGGTGAGATGGGCCGAACCGCCGAAGCCGTAGACGCCCAGCCTGCCGCCCGGCGGGAGCGCCGCACGCTTCAGCGCGCGGTACCCGATGATGCCCGCGCACAGCAGCGGCGCGGCCGAGAGGTCGTCGATCCCGTCGGGAAGGGCGTAGGCGAAGGCCTCGGCAGCGGTGGTGAACTCCGCGTAGCCGCCGTCGGCATCCCATCCGGTGTAGCGGGACCGGGCGCACAGGTTCTCCCGTCCGGCCCGGCAGGCACCGCAACTCCCGCAGGTGCCCCGCAGCCAGGGGACGCCCACCCGGTCACCGGTGAGGAACCGGACGCACCCGGGACCCGAACCGACGACCTCTCCGACGATCTCGTGGCCGGGGACCACCCGCGGTCGGCGGACCGGGAGGTCACCTGTGGCGACGTGCAGGTCGGTCCGGCAGACCCCGCACGTGAGGACGCGGATCAGGATCTCACCCGGCCCGGGCTCGGGCACGGCGAGCTCGACGAGGTCCAGCGGGGACCGCGCCAGGGGTGCCGGCTCGCGGACCACCCAGGCCCGCATCGTCGTCGTCATGGTCACGATCACCTCGATCCCGCGGTGCGGTGACGGCGATCCTATCCCCGGCCGCGCGGCGCGGGCCAGCCCCGGACAGCGATCGGGCGCGTGGTCGGGACGGCCGGAACCACGACGAGGTCCGGGACCCGCCCCCACGGGATTCGTGGGGTGGGTCCCGGACCTCGAGGGGTCAGATGTAGATGGCGGGGTCGATGTAGAACTGCGCGTCGCGCAGCTCCTCCTTCGACTCCGTGGCGGGCTTGGCGACGCCCGGGATGCCCACGACGATCGAGTTGGCCGGGGCGTCCTTGACCACCACGGCGTTGGCGCCGACCGACGAGTCCGAACCGATCTCGACGGGGCCCAGGATCTTGGCCCCGGCGCCGACGGTCACGCGGTCGCCCAGGGTGGGGTGGCGCTTGACGTGCTTGAGCGAGACGCCGCCCAGGGTGACCCCGTGGTACAGCATGCAGTCGTCGCCGATCTCGGCGGTCTCCCCGATGACCACGCCCATGCCGTGGTCGATGAAGAACCGCCGACCGATGGTGGCACCGGGGTGGATCTCGATCCCCGTGAGGAACCGGGTGAACTGGCTCAGGACGCGGGCCGCGAACCGGCCGGTCCCGCCGGCCACCCACAGTCGGTGGGAGAGCCGGTGGGACCAGATCGCGTGCAGGCCGGAGTAGACGATCGCGTTCTCGACATCTCCCCGGGCCGCCGGGTCGTGGGCACGCGCCGCGGCGAGATCCTCGCGCAGGGTGCGCAGGATCCCCGCCGCGGGCGCGTCCGCGGTCGACGGAGTCGGGTCGGTCATCAGTCGCGGTAGTCCTCGAACAGCATGGTGGACACGTAGCGCTCGCCGTAGTCGCACACGATCACCACGATGGTCTTGCCGGCGTTCTCGGGACGCTTGGCCACCTCGAGCGCGGCCCACACGTTGGCACCGGACGAGATGCCGGCGAGGATGCCCTCCTCGGTGCCGAGGCGCTTGGCGATCCGCAGCGAATCGTCGAGGGTGACGTCGATGACCTCGTCGTAGATGTCCCGGTTGAGGATCTCGGGGACGAAGTTGGCGCCCAGACCCTGGATCTTGTGCGGTCCGGCCTTGCCCTCGGTGAGCAGCGGCGAGTCCTTGGGCTCGACGGCCACGATCTGGATGTCCGACTTCTGCTCGCGCAGGTACCCGCCGGCGCCGGTGATGGTGCCGCCGGTGCCGATGCCGGCGATGAAGATGTCGACCTCGCCGTCGGTGTCCTCCCAGACCTCGGGGCCGCTGGTCCGGCGGTGGACGTCCGGGTTGGCCGGGTTGGCGAACTGCCGGGCCAGGACCGCGTTCTCGCGGGTGGAGGCGACCTCCTCGGCCTTGGCCACGGCGCCCTTCATGCCCTCGGAGCCCGGGGTGAGGATGAGCTCGGCACCGTAGGCACGCATGACCGCACGGCGCTCGACCGACATGGTGTCGGGCATGACCAGGACGGACTTGAACCCGCGCGCGGACGCGACCATGGCCAGCGCGATGCCGGTGTTGCCGGACGTGCCCTCGACGATGGTGCCACCGGGCTTGAGGGCGCCGGAGGCGACCGCGTCGTCGATGATCGCGGCACCGATGCGGTCCTTGACGCTGGCGGCCGGGTTGGCGGACTCCAGCTTGGCGAGCACGGTGGCCTGGAGGCCGTCGGTGAGGGAGTTGAGGCGGACCAGGGGCGTGTGGCCGATGGTCTCGGTGATGTCGGAATAGATCTTCGCCATTGGTGAGTTCCGTTCTTCAGAATGAACCGATCTGTCTATCGGCAAGTGTACGTGATCCCGCACCCGTCCGGACCACGCCCGCGTGAAATGACGGGGCCGGCGAAATGCCGCAGCGCCCGGACCCCGTGGGGCCCGGGCGCTACCGGTCGAGGACTCAGTTGTCGGAGTAGAGCGCCTCGATCTCGCTGCCGAAGCGGTCGTGCACGACGTTGCGCTTGAGCTTGAGCGTCGGGGTGAGCTCACCGCTCTCCACCGAGAACTCCGCCGCGAGGATCTTGAACTTGCGGATGGACTCGGCGCGGGAGACGGACTTGTTGGCCTGGTCCACCGCGTCCTGGATGGCGCCGACCAGCTCGCCGTCCTGGAGCAGGTCCGCCACCTCGCCGGTCTTGCCGTGCTTGTCCCGCCACGCCGGGAAGGTCTCCTGGTCGATGGTGATCAGCGCTGCGATGTAGTTGCGGTTGTCGCCCACCACGACGGCCTGGCTGATCAGCGGATCGGCCGAGAGGAGGTCCTCCATCTGGGACGGCGACACGTTCTTGCCGCCGGCGGTGACGATGAGGTCCTTCTTGCGGCCGGTGATCGACAGGTAACCGTCCGAGTCGAGCTCGCCGATGTCGCCGGTGTGGTACCACTCGCCGGTCCAGGACTCCTCGTTGGCCTTCGGGTTCTGCCAGTAGCCCTTGAACAGGGTCTTGGCCTTGGCCAGGATCTCGCCGTCGTCGGCGATCTGGATGGTCACACCGGGGATCGGTCGACCGACGGTGCCGATCTTGGCCTGGCCGATCGGGTTGACGGTGAGCACGCCCGAGGACTCGGTGAGGCCGTAGCCCTCGAGCAGGTCGAAGCCGGCGCCGCGGTAGAAGTGGCCGAGACGGGCGCCCAGGGGGCCGCCGCCGGAGATGATGCGGTTGCACTCGCCGCCCAGGGCGTCGTGGAGCTTCGAGTAGACCAGCTTGGAGAACAACTTCTGCTTGAGCGCCAGGCCCGCGGGCGGCTTCCCGCCACCCTCCATGGCCATGGAGTAGTCGATCGCGGTCTGCACCGCGGCCTTGAAGATCTTGGCCTTGGCGCCGCCGGCGGCCTCGGCCTTGCCCGCGGCGGAGTTGTAGACCTTCTCGAGCACGCGCGGGACCGACACGAGGAAGGTCGGGTGGATCTCCGCCAGGCGCTCGACGACCTTGGTCGTGTCGGGCTCGTGGGCCACGGCGACGCGCTTGTAGAAGCATGCCACCTCGAGGATGCGGGCCAGCACGTGTGCCAGCGGCAGGAAGATCAGGGTGCGGCTGTTGGGGACGAACGCGTCCTTGAGCTGCTCCTCGACCGACATCACGACGCCGGCGAACCCGCCGTGCAGGATCTCGCAGCCCTTGGGGTTGCCCGTCGTGCCGGAGGTGTAGATGATGGCGCACCGGTCCTCGTGGCCCGTCGCCAGCGAGGCCTGCTCGAGCTGCTCGTCGGTGACATCCGCTCCCGCGGCGGTGAGCTGGGCGACCAGGTCGTTCTCGATGACCATGATGTCGCCGTTCCACTCGGTGCCGGACGTCAGCACCTCGCGGAGTTCGAGGTTCTCGACCACGGCGACGGTCGCGCCGGAGTCGGTGAGGATCCAGTCGCACTGGCCCGACGAGGAGGTCTCGTAGATCGGCACGGTGACGGCGCCGACCGCCCAGGAGGCCCACGCGATGAGCGACCACTCGTAGCGGGTGTGGCTCATGATGGCCAGGCGGTCGCCGGGCTTGACGCCCCGGGCGATGAGTCCCTTGGCGACGCCCTTGACCTCTTCCAGGTACTGGGCGCAGGTGACCTCCTTCCAGTCGGTCCCGACGAGCCGCAGTACCGCGACGTCGTTCGGGGCCTCCTCCGCGTTCTTGAACAGGAGTCGGCCGAGGTTCTCGACAGGGAAGGGCTTGGTTACTGGAGGGGTGGCGAACTCGGTCGTCATTGCGATCCTTAGGTCATGTGTGGCCTGTATCACTGGCAAGTGTAGAGGGTTGGCCGCTGTCCGTGTTCAGCACGGTCTATTTAGATCCGTTTATGAGGGGCGCGTCAGGTTTGTGATCCCGGTTCGTGTGATACGGGTTACACTGACGACATGTTCGGGGGCACGGGACCCGCGGCGAGCCTGCTGGTGGCCGAGTCGTGGGAGCGCAGCAGGCATCGGGGTATCGACCCCACCGTGGTCGCGCCGTCGGTCGAGCTGGAGGGCCCGGACCTCTCCCGCCACGTGGCGGAGCACCGGATGGCGTCGGTCCTCCCGGTGGTCGAGTCGGTCCTCGTGTCGGGCGTGGTCTCCAGCGGGCACATCGTCGCCGTCGCGGACGAGCGGGGACGGTTGCTCCGCGTGATCGGTGACCGGGGCGTCCGGTCCCGCGCGGAGTCGATGGCGTTCATCCCCGGCGCGGTCTGGACGGACGAGGCGGTCGGGGCCAACGCGCCGGGGCTCGCGCTCCGGCACGACACGGAGGTGCGGGTCCGCGGGTCCGAGCACTATCTCGAGATGGCCCACGAGTGGAGTTGCGCGGCGGCGCCGGTCCACGACCCCGGGACGGGTGAGCTGATCGGGCTCATCGACGTCACCGGCCCGAGCAGTGCGGCCTCGGATCAGATGCTCGCCCTGATCCGGGCGACGGTGATGCTCGCCGAGGGGGAGCTGCGCACCGCCGCCGGCCTGGTCGTACCCCGTCGCGGCGGGGTCGACCGAGCCGAGGGTGGGCGGTTCAGGCTGCGTGTTCTCGGTGCGGGGGCCGGCGTGGTCGACGGGGACGGCCCCGGGGTCGGCGG
>NZ_JAALEB010000197.1:0-2311 GCF_014145165.1 Dietzia sp. Cai40
GCCGCGACGTCGTTCTGCGCGGGGGACGCGGGGGACCCCGTGGCCGGGGTGTCGGCGGCCTCGGACTCCGGGGCCGCCGTGGCCTCCGCGCCCTGGGACTCCGCGCTCCCGGACTCTGCGCTCTCGGACTCTGCGTCCCGGGACTCCGAGCCCTCGGGCGCGTCCGCGAGCGACGTGTCCGCGATGTCGACGCCGGAGACCTTGATCTGGACAGTGGTGGTGTCCACCCCGAGGAAGACCGGCTCGGTGCCACCGCTGCCGGTGGTGCTCTCGCCCTCGTCGTCGACGGACTCCGCCTCGTACCAGGGGCCCCACGAGCCGTCCGGGTTCTTGGCGCGCAGGGCCGCGACGGCCTGCGGGTTGTAGCCCTTCCACGTGACGCCGACCATCGAGAACGGGGTCTCGGAGGTGACCTCCTTGACCGGGGCGGAGCCCACCGCGATGTCGGTGTCCACGCCTGCCGCGGCGGGTGCGTCGGACAGGGAGACCTCGGCCGTCCCGGTGGGGACGGCGGCGCCCGCGGTGGCGGCGATGTCGTCTCCGGACTCGACCAGGTGGTCCGCCCCGTACACGGCGAGGGGCGTGACGACGGACGCCGCGACCGCCACCGCGAGGGCGAGGGTCCTGCGTCGACCGCTGACGTTCAGGGGGCGGCGTCGTGTTCTCAAGGGCTTCTCCAGATCAGGTCTGTGTCTCGCGGATCCCGCTGCGGAACACTTCTTCCCGGCGGCCGCGAGCGCTGCGACCACTGGGACGAATGTGACGAACGTGGTCAATGGTAGCTAAGAAACGCGTGAAACCAAGTGGTACGGAAGTGAATTTTGGGGTCACAACCGTGTAGTTTCGAACCGATGTACGACGACGGGGCCGCCCGACGCGCGGACTGAGCAGCGGCACCGCGCACGGGTGGGGCCCTCCTCGTCGTCGTCACCTGGTGTGGCACCGGACCCCTCCGCCCACCCGCCCGATACCCTTGGACCCGGACCCGCGCCGGCCGGCGCGTGGACACGCCGGGCGCGGCGCCCGATCAGGCGCGGCGACCCGGCGACGGACTACGGGAAGGCTCGAAGTGATGGCAGGCGATCGGCAGTGGGGGACCTATGACCTCATCGTGGTGGGGTCCGGTTTCTTCGGCCTGACGGTCGCCGAGCGGGCCGCGGCCGAGCTCGGCAAGCGCGTGCTGGTGCTCGACCGGCGTCACCACATCGGCGGCAACGCCTACTCCGAGCCCGAGCCCGAGACCGGGATCGAGATCCACAAGTACGGCGCGCACCTGTTCCACACCTCCAACGAGCGGGTGTGGGAGTACGTCAACCGTTTCACCGACTTCACCGGCTACCAGCACCGCGTGTTCGCGATGCACAAGGGCACGGCGTACCAGTTCCCCATGGGGTTGGGCCTGATCAACCAGTTCTTCGGGCGCTACTACTCGCCCGACGAGGCGCGGGAGCTCATCGCCGAGCAGGCCGCGGAGTTCTCGGCCGAGGACGCGGCCAACTTCGAGGAGAAGGCCATCTCGCTGATCGGGCGGCCGCTCTACGAGGCGTTCATCAGGGACTACACCGCCAAGCAGTGGCAGACCGACCCCAAGAACCTGCCCGCCGGCAACATCACCCGCCTGCCCGTGCGCTACACGTTCGACAACCGCTACTTCAACGACACCCACGAGGGCCTGCCCGTCGACGGCTATACCGCGTGGCTGGAGAACATGGCCGCCGACGAGAAGATCGACGTGGTCCTGGACACCGACTGGTTCGACGTCCGCGAGGGCGTCCGCGCGGCGAGCCCGGACGCGCCCGTGGTCTACACCGGCCCGCTGGACCGGTACTTCGACTACGCCGAGGGCGAGCTCGGGTGGCGCACCCTGGACTTCGAGACCGAGGTCCTGCCCACCGGCGACTTCCAGGGCACCCCGGTGATGAACTACAACGACGCGGAGTTCGACTACACGCGCATCCACGAGTTCCGCCACTTCCACCCCGAGCGGACGAACTACCCCACGGACAAGACCGTCATCATGCGCGAGTACAGCCGCTTCGCCGAGCGCTCCGACGAGCCGTACTACCCGATCAACGAGTCCACCGACCGCGAGCGGCTGGCCCTCTACCGCGACCGCGCCAAGGCCGAGACCGCGGCGAACCGCGTGATCTTCGGCGGCCGGCTGGGCACGTACCAGTACCTGGACATGCACATGGCGATCGCGTCGGCGCTGACGATGTTCGACAACACCCTCGCCCCGCACCTGCGGGACGGGACGCCGCTCGCCGACTGAGGCCCGGCCGGCCCGGCCGCGGCGGGTCGGCCCTCAGGC
>NZ_JAALEB010000198.1:0-4851 GCF_014145165.1 Dietzia sp. Cai40
GCGCCGTCGGGCCCCACGGGCCGCGCCGTCGGGCCCGCCCCTCCCCCGGATCCGCTGCTCTCCTGCGCCATCCGCTGCCCCACCGGACAGCCGATCGCGCAGGGCGGCAGCGGATTTCCGGTGTCAGGGGGTGCGGAGCGCGGCCGTGCCGGTTCCGACCCCCATCACGCGCTGGTCGGGCTCCCGGTCGGGATAGGTGGCCCCTCGGTCGGGAAGGGTGGCCTCCCGGTCAGGCCGGGTGGTCGACGACCGGCTCGGCGCTCGCGGGGTCGACGGTCGCCTCCACCAGGAACTCGCGGACCTCGGGGACGCCGCGGAGGAAGCCGTCCGCCTCGTCGTCGGAGTCCGTCACCTGGCTGGCCAGCTCCGCGGCGACCCGTTGCTCGAACATCTCGACCTCCCGCTCGACGCGGTCGGTATCCCAGTCCAGCACCTCCGCCATGAGCTGCGCGGCCTCGCGGGCGCACGCCACCCCTCCGTGCTGGTACTCCATGGAGATCCGGGTCCGGCGGACCAGGACGTCCTCCAGGTGCAGAGCGGCCTCCGCGAGCGCGGCGTAGACGATCTCGACCCGGAGGTAGCGATCGGCGCCGTCGAGGGTCTCCAGCAGATCGGGGCGGTCCGCCGCCAGGTCCAGCACGTCCTCGAGAAGCGAACCGTAGCGGTCGAGCAGGTGCTGGACCTGCTCCTCCCTGATCTCGTAGTGGTCCGCGATCCGGTCCGCGCGGTTGACCATCGCCGGGTAGCCGTCGGCACCGAGGAGGGGGATGCGATCGGTGGTGGAGGCCGGAACGGATTCCGCGCGCTCCGGTCCCAGCTCGGCCACCGCGGCGTCGACCGCGTCCGCCGCCATGACCCGGTAGGTGGTGTACTTGCCGCCCGCCACCACCACGGCCCCGGGAGCCGCGCGCATCACCGCGTGTTCCCGCGAGAGCTTGGCGGTGGAGTCGGCCCCGCCCGAGAGCAGCGGGCGCAGTCCCGCGTAGACACCGCGGACGTCGTCCCGCCCGATCGGGGTCGTGAGCACGGCGTTGACGTGCCCGAGGATGTAATCGATGTCCGCACCCGTCGCCGCGGGGTGGGCCAGATCGAGCTGCCAGTCGGTGTCGGTGGTGCCGATGATCCAGTATTCGCCCCAGGGGATGACGAAGAGCACCGACTTCTCGGTGCGCAGGATGAGGGCGGCCTCCGAGTCGACCTTGTCACGGTCCACCACGATGTGGACCCCCTTGGAGGCACGCACCGTGAAGCCGCCCTCCTCCCCCAGCATCTCCTGCAGGTGGTCGGTCCACACCCCCGCCGCGTTGAGCACCACCCCGGCCCGGACGTCGGTCTCCCGTCCGGTCTCGGCGTCGCGGACCCGCACGCCGGTCACTCGTTCGCCCTCCCGCAGGTAGCCGATCACCTGCGTGGAGTTGGCGACCACCGCGCCGTGCAGGGCGGCGGTGCGGGCGAGCGTGAGGGTGTGGCGGGCGTCGTCGACCAACGTGTCCCAGTACCGGATCCCCCCCACCACGACGTCCTCGCGCAGACCCGGCGCCACGCGCCGTGCACCGGCGCGGCTGTAGTGCTTCTGCGGCGGGACGCTCTTGGCGCCGCCCATGAGGTCGTAGAGGACGAATCCCGCGGCCATGTAGGGGCGCTCCCAGAACCGGCGGGTGAGCGGGAAGAGGAACTTGAGCGGTTTGACCAGGTGCGGGGCCAGTCGGGTCATGCTGAGCTCGCGCTCGTGGAGGGCCTCGGCGACGAGCCCGAAGTCGAGTTGCTCGAGATACCGGAGCCCGCCGTGGAACATCTTGGAGCTGCGCGAGGAGGTCCCGGCGGCGAAGTCGCGGGCCTCCACCACCGCGACGCTCAGGCCGCGCGTGGCCGCGTCGACAGCGCTGCCGGTGCCCACCACACCGCCACCCACGATCACGATGTCGAAGGACTCCTCCGACAACCTCCGCCATGCCTCGGCCCGGCGCTCGGGACCGAGGACGGACCGTGATCTGATCGTGGGCATCGTGCTCCCTCCGGGGCCGGGTATCGGTTTCCGGCCGGTTGCGCCCGACTCTACGCCCGGGCGGACGTAGTCTGACGACGTGACGCGTAACACGTTCATCCTCGCGATCGACCAGGGGACCACGTCCTCGCGGGCCATCCTCTTCGACCACGACGGTCTGCCGGTGCCCGCGGCGACCGCCCAGGTCGAACACCGGCAGATCCTGCCCCGGGCCGGATGGGTGGAACACGACCCGCTGGAGATCTGGGAGAACGTGCGGACGACCATGGCCCAGGTGGCCGGTCACGCCGACCTCGAACCGGCGTTGGTGAGCGCGATCGGCATCACCAACCAACGGGAGACCGTGGTGGTGTGGGAGCGGGAGACCGGTGAGCCGGTCTACAACGCGATCGTCTGGCAGGACACCCGGACCTCCGGGATCTGCGCCCGGTTGGCGGAGGGCCACCCCGACGGAGACAACAGGTTCCGCGATGCGACCGGGTTGCCCCTGTCCACCTACTTCGCGGGTCCGAAGATCCGGTGGATCCTCGATCACCTCGACGCCGAGGGCCGACGCGGCACCGAGCGGGCCGAGGCCGGCGAGCTGCTGGCCGGGACCATCGATTCGTGGCTGGTGTGGAATCTCACCGGCGGCCGCCGCGGCGGGACCGACGGCGAACCGGCGCTCCACGTCACCGACGTCACCAACGCCTCCCGCACCCTGCTCATGGATCTGCGGACCCTGGAGTGGTGCGACGAGCTCTGCCGCGAGATCGGGGTGCCGCGGGCGATGCTCCCCGACATCGTGCCGTCCTCGGGGGTGATCGGTCACGTGACCGAGCGTCGCATGTTCGGCGGGACCCCCATCGCGGGGATCCTCGGCGACCAACAGGCGGCCATGTTCGGCCAGACCTGCTTCGACCCCGGCGACGCCAAGAACACCTACGGGACCGGCGCGTTCCTGCTGCTCAACACCGGCACCACCCCCCAGTTCAGCGACAACGGGCTGCTCACCACCGTCTGCTACAAGCTCGGGGACGCCGACGCCGTGTACGCGCTGGAGGGCTCCGTGGCGGTGGCGGGCTCGCTGGTGCAGTGGCTACGGGACAACCTCGGGGTGATCTCGAGCGCCGAGGAGACCGAGGAACTGGCGACGTCACTGGAGGACAACGGCGACTGCTATCTCGTGCCCGCGTTCTCCGGACTTCTCGCCCCTCGCTGGCGCCCGGACGCGCGTGGCACCCTGGTGGGCCTGACCCGGTTCCACACCCGGGCACACCTGGCGCGAGCGGCGCTCGAGGCCACCGCGTTCCAGTCCCGCGAGATGACCGACGCGATGGCCGCCGACGCCGGCGAGACCGCCGACGCGCTGCGTGTCGACGGCGGGATGGTGGTCAACGACTACCTGATGCAGTTCCAGGCCGACATCCTGGGCATCGACGTGATCCGGCCCGAGGTCACCGAGACCACCGCCCTGGGTGCCGCCTTCGCCGCGGGGCTGGCGGTGGGCCAGTGGGACTCCCCCGACCGGCTCCGGGAGTTGTGGCGGGAGGACCGGCGGTGGGAGCCACGCATGGCCGAGGACGAGCGCGCGCGCCTGTGGGGCCGCTGGAACGACGCCGTCGAACGGACCCTGGGCTGGGCCGCCACCGAGAGCTGATCAGGCGGGCACCGACGGCCCCGCGTGGAAGACGGCGGGACGCAAGGGCGTGACCTCCACCCGGGCCCCCACCTCGAAGACCTCCCCGCCGGAGACCGGGACCGCGAAGCTCTGCTCGGTGCCGTCGACACACATCCGGATGAGGGTCGACGCGCCGACGAACTCGACGCCGGTGCACACGCCGTGCCCCTCCTGCCCGACCCGACGGACCGTCAGGCTCTCGGGGCGCCACAGGACGGTGCCGGACCCGCGTGCGGGCGTGTCGAGTGGGACGGCGCCGATGGTGGTGTGTGCGACCCCTCCGTCCGCGGTGGCCGGGAGAAGGACGACCTCCCCCGCCAGCTGGGCGACCTCGCGGCTCACCGGGTGGTAGTAGAGCCGTTCGGGGGTGTCGACCTGGGCGAGGCGGCCGTCGATGAGCACGGCGACCCGATCGGCGGTGGCCAGCGCCTCCGCGCGGTCGTGGGTGACGAGGACCGACGTCGCGCCGGACTCGGCGAGCAGGGTCGAGACCTCCGCCCGGACCCGTCCCCGCAGGGCGGCGTCGAGCGCGCTGAACGGCTCGTCCAGCAGGATCAGTCCCGAGCCCGGGGCGAGCGCGCGTGCGAGCGCGACCCGCTGTTGCTGCCCGCCGGACAGCCGGGAGGGACGCTCGTCGGCCCGGTCCGCCAGCCCCACCAACTCGAGGACCTCACGGACCCGGGCCGCCCGCTCGGCGCGGCTGCGCCACCGCGCCACGGGATCGACCGGTACGAGTCCGAACCCGACGTTCCGGGCCACGGACAGGTGCGGGAACAGGGCGCCCTGTTGGGGGACCAGTCCAATCCCGCGGTGCTGGGCGGGCAGTGGGTCCACGCGGCGGCCGTCGACGAGGATGCGTCCCGCCGAGACCGGGTGCAGCCCGGCGATCATGCGCAGCACGGTGGTCTTGCCCGACCCGGACGCACCGAGAACGGCCAGCGCCTCACCGGAGCCCACTGTCAGATCGAGGTCCCGGACGACGGTGGTGCCCCCGTACCCACCGGTCACGCCGCGGAGCTCGAGCACGCCGCCGGGGCGCTTCCTCACCGTCATGTGGCACCCACCTGAGTCTCCTCCGAACGGGCCGCGATGGCGGTCCGTGCCGGGACGCCTCGCCCGGACCCTCCCGCGCCCCACCCGAACGACCTGCCGAGGACCGCGGCGGGGATCACGGCCACGGCCACGA